>CAVZMS010000078.1:0-8061 GCA_963776085.1 uncultured delta proteobacterium | reverse complement strand
TTAACTTTCTGCATGATAAAAATAATTAGTATAACCACTAATGCCAATATGGCGTTTGTGGTACAAATTGCATTAACACTCCAATTTTCTGTGAGCATAATGCCACCTACAACAGGTGCAAGCAGTGAGCCGGATCTACCTATTCCAGTTGCCCAGCCAAGTCCTGTGCCTCTGATATCAGCAGGATATGAAATAGCTGCAAGCCCCATGAGACCGGAGTTGCTGCCGATCACAAAAAATCCCATGATAGCGGATACAACGGCAACTGCAATAAAAGTGCTGGAGGCAAAATATCCAAAAATAAAAAGACTCACAAAAGCAAGGAAAAAACCGATTTTTAAAATTTTGAACGGGTTGAATTTGTCCATCAAAATACCTATTAATACTGTTGCAATAACAGCTCCCATGTTAACGCATGCAAAGGCAAGGCTGAATTCCTGAGATGAAGCCCCGCTTTTTTTCAACAATGTCGGCGTCCATGAAAGGATCAACCAAAGTAGATAATAACTTAAAACAAAGGCCATCCATAATAATATGGTGTTTGCTGCGCGCCCTTCTTTGAAAAGGTGTTTAAAGGGCATTCCGGGTAGCCTCTCTTCGGATGAAACGAAATTAACTTCTTTATCCGACCTATAAGATGGAGCGATCTTTGAGACGATTTTATGTATACGTGCCTTATCTCTCTTTTTACTTCGTTTGACTAGAAATTCCAGTGATTCAGGCAGTGATATTAATGCAATGAATCCGATGAGACATGCTACTATACCACCTACGAAAAATAATGACTGCCAGCCATATTTGGGAAGAAGGAAAGAAGAGAAAAGTCCCGCACATGTTGCACCAATCGCAACACCCGCGTACATTGTAGTGGCAAGTGTAGCTCGTTTATTACTTGGTGCATACTCTGACCCGAAAGCAAGTGCATTTGGAACGGCTCCGCCCAGTCCGAGTCCTGCAATAAAGCGGAGCAAAATCAGCTGTTCAACGGATTGGATAAACGAAATCGCTAAAGTAAAAATACCGAATGTGAATGCAGAAACCAGCAGCATTTGTTTACGCCCAAAACGATCCGCCAGCATACCCAGAACTAAAGCCCCGATAAGTGCACCAACATTACCGACACTCATTGCCACGCCAAGGGTTGCAGGTGTTGAATCCAGAAATTCAGCAATTTTAGGCAATGCCACTCCAACGAGTGACAAATCAAAACCATCAAAAAAGGCAAGTAAAAAACACAGGGCGCATATCCATGTTTGATATAATGTAAATCGTCCGGAATCCAGGACATCTTTTACACTTACTGAATTGCTAGGCATTTTATCCCCCTTGATTTATTGATTTTAAATAAAAATATTCTTTTAATATTTAAGCCTCAGACCTTTAGCGTAGTTCAGACGACCAACATAGAACTCTTCCTCATTTTCGGGCGGGGTAATGCCTGCGGCTTTAACGCCGGCCCTCATGGCGTCTTTCTGGTGCTGGAAAATAAGCGCGCTTGGCTTCCTGAACATACCGCCATTACCGCCAGCCAACCATTGCAGGTATTTCATGCCCAGCATACCGGCCTGAAAAGCCACGCCCCTGGCATCCAGGGTAATTGGGGCCAGTTCCCAATATATGTCCATCGCTTTATCGATTTCGCCTTTTGTAAGGAGGTTGAATATATTGACCATTCGCGGGTTTTCCGGAGTCTGCATACAGTAAAAAGGCCCTGGAAGATAAAGATAATAGGTATGGGAAAAAGTTATGAACTATGAGAACTTGCTGCATCATATGTGTAAAGAGGTCACTCATTCACTTGCGATATAGATTTTCAATTGCCGCATATAGTCGTCTCCCATTAATAAAATTTTTGAGTAAGCAAGGTATGAGAGTCGCTTTATAGGAAGTCCTTTTTGGTCAATGAAATATATAGATTTCCCCTAAAGGTTATGCTCGCTCCTGTTTATTACATCGTCCTGGATGCTGGGAGAAAGCTGTGTGAAATATGCACTGAATCCGCCTATTCGAACAATGAGATCACTGTATTTTTCAGGATCGCTCTTGGCAGCTCTCAGTTCATTGGTGTCAACCATGTTGTACTGGATGTGAGAGCCGTTATTCAGCATAAAGGCATTTGTATAGGCGACAAGCTTATCAATACTCTCTTCACTTTGCACAATGGCAGCGGAGAACTTCTGATTAAGGACCGAAGCATAAGATTCCTTAAATCCTGCCTTCACTGCTGAGCGGATTACGGCGGTCGGCCCTTTCTTGTCTGCTCCCCGCATGGGTGACAACGCCCCGTCATTAAGGGGTTCTAATGCCTTTCTTCCGTTAGGTAAGGCACCAACACCGAGTCCGCCGAAATAATGCCAGGCAAGCCCCTCTCTCGCAACAAGATATTTCCTGAAGGGGGAGTTATCATAACTCCTGATTATATCGTACGAATCTTTACTTATCTTTCCGACAAGGCTGTCCACCTCATCAATATCATTACCGTATTTAGGCTGAGCAAGACACATCTGACGTATCTCTTCACCTCGTACACCTTCAAAGTTATTATCCAGGGTGTTAAGCAGTTCATCCATAGTCATCTTCTTTTCATCAAATACCAGTTTCTTTATAGCCATAAGAGAATCAGCAACATCGATGATAGCCCGATCGGAAATGCCGAACATGGAGTAATCGGGATGGGGAATAAGTAAATCCTGACCATCATCCATACATTTCGCAATACCCATTACTGATAAAAACGGCAGTCTTAAGTATTTTGACTGTTCCTTTCTGGCGATTGCAGCAAGCCGGAAGATACGGTGAGTGATGAATTTATGCTGCTCCATCAAGGCATTGTAGAGTTCATCAAAGGTTTTAAATTTTCTTGGATCACCGGTTTGAACTCCCGTAAGTTTACCGTTAATATCAATCCCGTTATGGAGTACGAGGTGCAGCATTGCGGCCATATTACAGGCAGCTACTCCATCGGAACCGTAATGTTCCGCCCTGGAAGGCAGACAGGGATATACACAGCCTAAACCGCACCACTCACTGGCTTCCTCAATGGGGATACCGTCCTCAAGGAAATGAGGGATTACCACTTCGTCATTCTCAAAAAGAGGAATGCCGCCTTTAATAATCATATTCGTGCGAATGGCTTTGTTCATAAGCCAATCGGGTACACCCTTGTTCCAGCGGAGCCCGACAGTAGGAGATGACAATTGTAAAAGACCTACAACATGCAGAAAAAGATAACTTAATTCGTTTGAGGAATCTGTCCCATTCCTGTCAATCCCGCCGATCATTATATTATTAATTGCAAAATTTATCTGATGGGATTCCTTTAAACTCTCAGCTGAGACAAAGGTTTGTGTACCCCATCGACCAACAAGTTCTGCCAGTAACTCAGCCGCTTTTTCCAGTGTGATAGTGCCGTTATTTATATCATTAATAAAGTAGGGGTATAGATATTGATCACTCCGTCCCCACTGGGGATTGTTGTGCATTGGGTTCTCATAGTTTTTACACACGCCGATAATAGACATGGACTGCAACGCTTCATGAAAGGTTCTGGCCGGATTTTCAGGTACGTATTCGCAGACACGAGCGATTTCAAGAAGCTCAGCTTTACGTTCTTCACGCGTTTCAGTTTCTGCCATTTGCTTTGCCAGAGCGGCGTATCTGCGGGAATGATTTATCGCCGCCTCGCATACAATGATGGCTGATTTCCAGAAATTAAGCTTATCGATATCTATTTCCTGATTTTCAATAAACTCATCTATATGGGCCTGGGCATCATCAATAAAACTCCTGACCCCTTTTTTCAGTATCTTTTCCCACATAAGCACCGATGTACATTGAGGGAATATCCCCGTATCAAGGGTAGGATCCTTTAATTTTGCTTTTTCCGCATCCTTAACCCATGAACCGACAATCGCCTCCCATGCCTTGTATGTCATTTCAGGAGCTGTTTTACCGCTAAATACCCGGGCGCTATTGCGAAGGATCCCTATACTTTCATTATCCAATCCGACATTCGCGTTCATTGTAATATTAAGCTCGGCGGTATCATTCCATAGATCGGGTATATAGTCTCCGGATATGTCGAAGGAAGTAGCGCACCCTATAACACCGGGGGTCAAACGCCCCACAATTACGTCATAATCATGAATGCGGATTTCGATATTTTCGAGGATTTTTTTTAACAATTTGGCGCGGCGAATCTGAATATCTTCTACCTCTGTCTCATGCCATGACGCTACCGTCCATTTCTCCCTGTCCGCAAAAAGCTTCCACTCGGATGACTTCATGGCTTGTTTCCATTGCTGAATACGCTTGCTGAGCTTCAACTCATCAATCCGGTCAAGCAGGCTGATATTAACGTCAGTCATTTTTTCTCCTCATTTTATATTACCGTGAGATCGTGCAGTTTATTCCGCGATCAATATAGGCTTTTTTTACAGCTTCAATATCTTCATTATCCATAATGTCAAGATCACCCATGCGATATTCAATATTGAGTGCCTTATACTTATCCCGCCCCATTCTATGGAAAGGCATAAGCTCAAGCCTTAATGCCTTTTCGCCAAGGTTCTTTAAGAATCCCGCAGTCGTTTCAATATTTATGGGTGAATCATTTACACCCGGTATCAACGGCTGGCGGAAAACAACATCCATGCCACGTTCTATTATAAAAACGGCATTTTTCAGGATTATATCATTGTGATGTCCGGTATACATTTTGTGAGTGTCGGAATCCATATGTTTCAGGTCAAACAGAAACCGGTCTGTTACCGGTATTATTTCCAGAAACACATCCGAATCCACAAAACCGCATGTTTCAACACAGGAGCCGATCTGCTCCTCACGGCATAACTCAAACAACTCCCGTACAAAAGGCGCGTAAAGCAATGGCTCCCCGCCGGAAACAGTCACGCCACCATTGGATGTATCATAGAACATCTTGTCACGTTTGACAGCGTCCCAGACCTCATTAACAGTCATCAGGTCTCCGTATTTAACCAGGGCGCCATAACTGCAATTATCCCTGCATTTTCCGCATGCCACACAGAGGGAATAATCAATACGGTGCTTATCCTCACGCATGCTGATCGCGTTGTTCGGGCATGCGTCAATACATTTACCGCAACCTTTACAAAGGATTTCAATAAAACCCATCTGTGGCCTCCCTGAGATACATTCGGGATTGGCGCACCACTGGCAGGACAGGGGGCAGCCTTTGAAAAAAACAACCGTCCTGATACCCGGTCCGTCATGAATAGAATAACCCTGTATGTTGGTAATAACAGCACTATTCATTTCAGGAAAAGAAGAAACTTCGAAAATGTTATCAAGAGTAATTTGTTAGTATCGTTCATAAGTGTTGGCACAATCATATGGATTGTTAATAATCTGTTTTGTTCAATCTCCGATCATGCCGATCATCAAGGCGCTAAGGCGCCGTGGTCTTAAGGCTCAAGGCTATTACTGCAAAGAAATAGGTTATTATGGGTTTTTCCGTGTACCTTGGACCCTGTGCCTTGTACCATTGTCTTTTATATATCCTCTTTCGAAGACAGGCATGATCTCCAATTAATAAATTATACGCCAATACTTATGAACGATATCAATTTGTTAAATATTTAATACAATAAAGCAGATATTATTATTATGTCAATTAAATATACATAATAAGATTAGCTGATTATGTAGTAATTTCCGAAAGTTATAGGAGCATCAATAACTTAGGGGCAGTTATTTTCTATCGTGACAAAGATGATTTAAACTTATATATTCCTAATAAGTATTTTGAAAATAGCAGAGGTGGTTACACCTAAAGTTATATACCAAAAACAAATCTTATCACCTCACCTGAATATAGAATATTTTGATGTCCTAAAAAAATGGAAGGAAATTATCATGGATGCTGAGAACAATAAAAAGGTTGTACGGGAATTTTATGAGATAGTTTTCCAAAAACACGATCTTAATGCGGTGAGTCGGTATATGCATGAAGATTACATTCAACACAATCCGGATGCTGATCAGGGGATGAAAGGATTTATAGAGTTTCATGAAGGTTTTTTCGCGGCTATCCCTGACTCCTGCTCGACTATTAAGAGGATGGTCGCGGAAGACGATATTGTCTTTGTCTATAACACGATTACCGGCACCCATACCGGTGAAGGTTTTCTTGATTACCAGCCGACCGGCAATAAAATAAATTATGATGTTGTCGATATGTTTCGTCTCAGGGATGGAAAATTATGCGAGCATTGGGATGTTGCTGATACCAGGGCGCTTTTTACTCAGGTTGGCGGACTTAAAGAAATCATTAGATAATGAAATTATTATTACATGAAAAATAGATCATCACCCGGAAAGGAATGTTATCATGAGCGAAAGAAAATACGAGAAACTTGTCTATCAGTTCAAGCCCGAATATAATGAGGCCGCTGCCGAAGGCGTAGGCACCGACTTTGTCTATTCTCCCCAGGCATATTTCAGAGGGGCATCCCAGATACCCGGCTCAAAGTTCAATATGGGCTTTCAGATCTTCGTCAAACCCTTTTTCCTGGACAGGATTCCACACCGTCATCCGGTAGACGAATACCTGATCTTCCTTGGCGGTACATTCCCCAATGTATTTGATTTCGACGCTGAAATATCGCTCTGCATGGGCGAAGAGATGGAGGAGTACATAATTACCCAGCCGACTATCGTCCGCATACCGGCCGGCTTACAGCACTGCCCGCTTAACTTCAAGCGCATTGACAAGCCCGTCTTCTTCCAGGCAGCCTGCATGCAGGGCATGTTCGGCGGAATATATGACGGAAAGGAATTGTACTACAACGGCCCGGGCAACTGCATATATGACGACAACAAGAAATGTGACGCCTGCAGAAAATGTTTAGAGGACGATTGGGACAAATAGTAATTCCTTTGAAAATAATTATTGAACGTTCTTAAGGACGACCCTCTCACGATCCTCTTATGCCCCTTTAAATTGTTATGTCGGCGGAACACTTGAAAAGCTATCCATTCTGGACATAGCGATCTGAAATACCGGTTTGTCAATCTTTCTGAAACAAAGCCCGCCATGTTTGACTTCGGCAGGTATATGGATGAAGCAGGTTTTTGTAATGGTCATCTTCTCACCATCGACGACAAAATCGATTTCTCCGCCCAGATCAGAAGGATCGTCCATATTGCTGCCTACGAAACCAACTATTTCATCATGATCATGACAGTGTTCGGGATGCGACCTCGGTATGGAGCCTACGACCCACACGGCTTCAACGTAAAAAGATCCCGGAACAACCCTGTCATCCATATAGATTACCCGCTTGATGGGGTCATCATCCGGGGCTTTAGTTGCGGTATCCTCAGTTTCGAAGTCGTGGACACCCGCAGGTAATTCAATATTGGTACTGACTACAGCTTTGGGTTTAGCTTTTGGATCTATCATACTTCTCTCCTATTATGGGAATAATTTAAAATTACCAAACCTGAATACAATGATAAATCAGAATTTAACTACCTTTGGTTCTCCTCCAAAAGAGTAAAAGGAAGCCGTGGCATTTTTAAGATATAATACCTGAGTATTGTCGTCATCAGCTGAATACATCGATTTTAACTGGGGATATGCATCCAGCATTTTCTGTTTTGGTTCAATCCTGTCATCCTCAACAGCGATAGCTTCCACGCGAACCCATTTGTCACCTGAAAAGAGCGCAGATCTCAATCTTGGGATTCTTCATCATCTGTTTTGAAACATTCTTTACCTTTCCGGTCTGGATATAGAGCTTATTCTCAAAGATCAGCACAGTACCGAAGGGGCGTACCCTAGGTTGGTCGCCGTCTGTCGTCGCGAGATAGTATGTTCCACATTTTTTTAAAAATTCATAGACTTCTTTCATAATTCATTCCTCCTTGTATTTTTTTTATTGAGTTTCTGTTTTTAATTAAACAAGTTTAATATAATCCATGTTTTTATCCAGTGCCCATACATAAAGTGCTTATTTATGGATGGAGCTTACCCCTCCTCCACAGTAGCCTAGCTACGGAGGGTGGAAGTCCAAAGAC
>CAVZMS010000077.1:0-6916 GCA_963776085.1 uncultured delta proteobacterium | reverse complement strand
ATGTTGTATGTCTCCTCTACTAAAACATTACATATACTGGTAGGGGTCATTTCACTGGCAGGGGTAGTGGTTAAGAACGCTATAGTCCTGATTGATTATATTAATCGTCTTATACAAAGGGGGATGCCTGTTAAAGAGGCTATTATCGCCGGAGGATGCACCCGTTTAAGGCCTGTTCTATTTACCGCTACCACAGCCATCCTTGGCTTGATCCCCATGGTAACAGGGGTATCCTATGATTTTCATAAGATGGAGATCGCTTGGGTAAGCGAATCAACTCAGTATTGGAGCAATATGGCCATCTCGGTTATATTCGGGCTGGCATTATCTACTATGCTTACTCTTTTAGTCGTGCCTACACTTTATTCTCTTCTCCATAGTGCGAGCGATGCATCCGGCAGGGGAATAAAGAAGATAAAAAGGGCCTATTGGGCACCGTTTTATCGCTTGACAGGGACCAAACCTGAAGAAGACCAGGACAGATGAAAGAAATTATGGCAAAGACAGGGTAAATAGGAATAATGTTGCAATCATACTTGTAGAACCCAAGCTCCCTGAAAATATCGGCGCTGTTGCAAGGGCCATGAACAACATGGACATAGGGCGTCTAATACTAGTCAAACCGATGAATGTGGATGAGGATCGTATTGCCAGGATGGCGACCTCCCACTGCATGGATATAGTACAAAAGATGAAGGTCTATGATGATCTGGAAAGCGCGATAGCCTCGTTTCAATATATCGCAGGAACCACTGCCAGATCGGGATCAATGCGACCGGCCCTGACTACCCCGCATAATCTTGCAATGGATACTTATCCCCATTACCAGGGATAATGATGTCGCCATCCTGTTCGGCCCTGAAGACCGGGGTTTTCAAACGATCACCTGCGTTTCTGTCATACTATCACTACTATCCCTACATCCGAGTTTTCCTCTCTGAACCTTGCACAGGCGGTCATGATCATCTGTTACGAGATATTTCAGGCTAAGAGAGATGCATCCGGATATAAATGTGCCGCGCCTTGCAAACAGTTTTGAATTGGAGGGAATGTATGATCATCTTTATAATGTCCTCACCAAGATCGGATTCTTAAATCCTCAAAATCCTGAGCGCTGGATGTTGAACATCAGGAGATTTTTCTCAAGGATTCCTTTACAGGCTATGGAAGTCAGGGTAATACGAGGGATATGCCGGCAAATAGACTGGTATGTAAATCAAGCAATAGAAAAGGCCAGAGATGGGGAAATACCTCATTCCAGATAATGGCCGTATTCCTTGACCATATATTCGGACGGGACCGCAAACCCTACGCCTGTTACAGGTATCCCGTTTTGTGAAACTATCTTCCAGCTTATTACTCCGATTAATTTTCCTTGTTCATCCACAAGAGGCCCTCCGCTATTACCCGGATTAATGGGGGCTGAAAATTGAATCACGTTGTCCTTCGTTGATGTGTTTTCTCTCAGCCCTGTAAAAACGCCGTCAGTTATGATAGCCTGGAGTCCTAATGAAGTTCCGATGGCAAAAACCCTTTCTCCCGGGGTCATGGTAAATGGGTCTCTTATTGATAAATGAGGTGTTTTTTTATAAATGATTACCATAATCAGGGCCAGATCATATTTGTCATTTATTGATATAATTCCGATGGGGTATCTACTCCCGTCACGAAGAACTGCAACATAATGTTGATCATTTTCCAATACATGTTTGCATGTTATTGCATAACCATTTGAGGATATGAAAAAACCGGTTCCAAGATTCTGGTCGCCCTTTATGCTGAATGTAGAATCAACGCTTGTCTTTATTGGATTCTCTGGTTGAGATATGATACTGTCGATATTGCCGGAAGGATTAAGAGACATGACATTTTTATCTGCTTCGTTTTTGCTTCAGGATATCTATTGGCGTTTCAGGGTCCTCCGGAACACTGTCCGAGAAATGCACAACGCCTTCTTCATCCACCCATTTGTAGAATTCTGAACCGGATATATTGTCGGCGAAAATGATCAATGGAAGGATTAATAATAAAAAAATATTTCTCATGAGAGGCATCATTAATTCATTGAATATCGACCAGCGATGTCAGGTAAGATTTTTGAGTGTCCCTTGGATTAACTTTCCTGGGGCTCGGGCTGATCTTCGGTCAGTTCAACCTCCTCCATGTCCATGAGTGATACAGGCTCCGTGTCGGGCTTAATGAGAAGGCCTTCATCGTCAAGGTCCTCATTACTGTTCGATTGAAATTCTTTTTTCCACTGTGTAGAATTATTAGGCGTTTTAGCCAGATTTATCCTTAACTCCACTTTTTCCATCTCCTGCTGACATGGAACACAATATATGGCTTCCGGTAAAATGAGAAGACGTTTCTCAGGAATTTGCCTGCCGCATTCTTCGCAAAAACCAAAATCCTGCTCCTGTTGAACCCTTCGTATGAGGAAGTTTATCCTCTCCAATTCTTTGTTTTTCCTGTCAAGTAACTTATAAAAAGTCTGTGCTGAAATCTCCCGATCCGCACGATCCAGATCGTCTATGAAACTATCGACGGATATCTTGCCCATATCCTCCTTTTGGCTGTTTACCAGATGTTTAATTGTATCTTCAAGTTCATGTTTTTTCCCCATCAATTTTTTTAAAAATCTTAACTTAAAAATATCGCTTTTATCCTGATTATTTGACACCTTTTTTGCCTTGGTTTTTATTACAGTAGGATTCATCTTGCGGTCTTTTATTCTATTTCTTCTTGCTTTTTTCACCATAGATCCCTCCCAAAAAAGATTTTATAAGCACTTATTGAAGGCGGTCGGATATTCAAGTGCTCAAGCGGTAGTTTTATCAGCATTTTAAATTACAGTTCATCAACGGCACCCTTTAAGGCCTTTCCAGGCACGAATTTTGGAATGTTTTTACCTCGATATTGATCTCTTCTCCTGTCTTAGGATTTTCCCTTTTCCTCAGGCTTCTTTGACTGACCTTAAATGTACCGATTTATCGCTCATCACTTTTTCCACCTCATTGAGCAGGTCTAATGTCCCTTTTTTATTCAGAGTGATAAAGATGGCATCCAATAGTTGAAAATTATCTCTTATGCAAGAAAAAAATATATCATTTTTCTTCGTCAAGTGCGGTTATATAATCGAAGCAAAGAGGACTTTCGCTATCCAGCATGGAAAAGGTGGATCCCTCTTATGTGAAAGACGAGTATTCTTGTTAAATACTATAATTCATAGGAATAAATAATCAGTTAAATAAAAAGAGAGAAGGGAAGATAAAATCTTCCTCAAAGGAATCATCTGAAGATCAGGCAACGTGCGGAATTTTAGGTCCCATCTCTTCCTCTTTTTTTGAAGCGTATTTATCTACTTTAATTTTTTTAAGGCCGTCTTCGTATCTAATTATGCCCTTGATCTCAACTTCTTCCCTAATAAGGGGCATTAATTGCTTTCCTCTCTCGTCGTTCTCAATATGGTAAATATCCTCGTCAAAAGTAGAAACTGCAATAGCGATAATATTGCCTTTTTCATCCCAGGCGGAAGGGATTACGATCCCCCGAATCATTATCATCTTATATTCCGAGCTAGGCCCCCCCTTTTTTTTATTATGTTTTTTTGATGCCATAACAATGTCAATCCTTAAAACAAGAATTTCCTTTTTCCCATCATGAGGATCTTAAGGGCTAATTACTAATCTTTATTTAAATAGCAAGGCGTATGCCAAAAATATAAGTTATTGATATTTATATATATAATATAGAGAGTTCATAAAGATAGGAATTATATTAATAAAAATAGTGAAGATTGATCTCCTTTACTAACGGTGGATGAGGATATAATAAATGCCTTAACCATTTGGAAATAAAATAAAAATCAAATAGTTGGAACTTGAAATTCCGATAATTGTGATAACGGAATTTAAGGTTCTGATATATGATAACGGTGCTGAGGCGATTTGAATTCTTCTTTTCGAATACCGTATCTGGTCAATAATTTATGTAGCTGGCGTGTGGTAATACCGGCATCCTCTGCCGATTCCTTTATTCTCCCCCTATTTTTAGTCATGAGGCTTTTAAGATAATGTCTCTCGATATTCTCTATAGCTTTATGTCGGATCTCGGCCAGTGTATTATTGGAATCATATAAAGGCAGGCTTGATAGCAGGACTTGGTATTCAAAAAGCTCACTTGGAAAGCTTTCGGATTGGAGTACAGAAGAAGTTTCAAGTATATACGCCCTTTCAAGGAGGTTCTCCAGTTCACGGATATTTCCCGGCCATTGATATTTCTGAAAAGCATCCATGACCCTTGGACTGATATCTTTTATATCCTTCATATTAATCCTATTCATCTTTTTTAAGAATATTTTCGTGAGATGAGGGATATCTTCAAGCCTCTCTCTCAGAGGAGGAATTTCAATGGGAAATACATTTAATCTATAGTACAGGTCTTTCCTGAACTGTCCATCATCACACATCTTTTTTAGGTCCATATTAGTTGCACCGATGACCCTGACATCAGCCTTAATAGTCACTTCTCCTCCTACTCGTTGAAAAGTCCCATCTTGGAGAACCTGTAAGAGCTTGATCTGTGCAGCAGGAGTGATTGTACCTATTTCATCTAAGAAAATAGTTCCTTCACTTGCGATCTCAAACTTTCCAAGTTTTCTTCGAACAGCCCCTGTGAATGCTCCTTTCTCGTGTCCGAAAAGTTCGCTTTCCAATAAAGTATCCGGTATGGCACCGCAATGGACACTGATAAACTGGGCATCCCTGCGATTGCTATGGCTGTGAATAAGGTTAGCAAGCACACCTTTGCCTGTGCCTGTCTCCCCTGTCAACATTACAGTGCTTATGGTTGGCGCTACGGAGCGTAATTTATCAAAAACGATTTTCATCTTGGGATTTTTTGTCTTTATAATTTCTTGAGAATCTTTTTCCCAGAATTGACCTCGCAGGTAATCGAGCTCGGATTGGACGATGATCGATTCATGGATGCTTTCTATTACATATTTAATCTCATCTTGTTTGACTGGATAGATGAGATAATCGCTCGCTCCTTCTTTTACTGCATTTACTGCTTCTCTTGTCTTATCCTGTGATGACATAACAATAATTTCCAGAGTTGGATATAGATGCCATAATGGCTGCATGGCTGCCTTATACCCGTTTTCTTCAACTGATTCTTTAAGTTTCTCTAAATCAATAAAAAGAAAATCATAACGTCTTTTTTGAAGTTTTTCGAGTGCCTCTTGTTTACCCATAGCCTCATCGACATAGGATTCCGAGGGATAGCATGAGCGGATTACCCGGAAGGCCTCGTTATTATCCGATACAACAAGGATGGACCACATTCTTACCTCAAAAAGTCTATAGTTTTATCCCGCTATTTTTCCCTAAGAATCAAACCTGCTTAGAGAAGGATATTAAATATTATTATCTCGCCTTAAGATCAATAGCGGATCTTATTAACACAAAAGCATGGGAATTGGAAAACTATTTTCTAATGCGAAAATAGGTAATTTTTAACAGAGGGAGTCCAAGACAACAGAACCTTTGTGATGATGTATTAAAGAAGCCCTCAATGAGGTGTCGTAAGATGAGATAATCGGTCCTGAAGAAATGAGGCAAGGCTCCTCGCTGTTATAGCTTTTTTTTTATAATCGATCCGTAGAGATCAATGTAGGCCTTTGCGGAACTGTCCCAGGAAAAATCTGCGCTCATGCCATTGGCCATGAGTTTTTTCCAGACTTTATTATCTTTGAAAAGGCGGATGGCGCGCTTTATTTCGTTTAATAATGCCTCAGGCTCATATGGGCCGAACTTGAACCCGTTCCCTTTGCCTGTTTTTTCGTCAAAGGTCTCGATAGTGTCGTTCAAACCGCCTGTTGCCCGAACTACTGGAACCGTCCCGTATCTTAAGGCGTACATCTGTGTGAGTCCGCAGGGTTCATACCTGGACGGGATAAGGAGAAGATCGGTCCCGGCCATGATACGATGGGCAAGGGAGTCATTAAACCCTATGTATATACCCATTCTGCGTTTATGGCGGTCCGCAGCCTCCCTGAAGGCATTCCGAATGCCCTCATCCCCTGAACCGAGTACGACCAGACCGACATCCAAATCCAGGATATCATCCAGGGTTTTCACTAAGATATCGAGGCCCTTTTGGCCGTCCAAGCGGGAGATAAGCCCGAACAGTGGCATGCCTTTTAACGAAAGTTCAAGCCCCATCTCTTTTATGAGGGCCTCCTTGCATCTGATCTTGCCGGAGATCGATTTTTTTGAATAATGGGACGCGAGGTAATCGTCCTTGACAGGATCCCATTCATTGTAATCGACCCCGTTAAGGATTCCGTAAATAAACCTGCTGCGCCCCTTGAGAATCCCCTCCATGCCCATACCATATTCTGGAGTCTGGATTTCCCTAGCATAAGTAGGGCTCACTGTCGTGATCGCATCGGAATAGACAACGCCCGCCTTAAGAAGGCTGATCTTACCCCAGTATTCCAATCCTTCGGGATGGAAAAAACCCGTTTCAGGAAGTCCTGTTACTGGGAGTTTTTCTCTGGGAAATATCCCCTGGTATCCCATGTTATGGATTGTAAAAAGGGATGCGGTCCCTGAAAAGACTTCGGATGTCCTGTATGGACCCTTTAAAAGGGCGGGTACAATGCCTGTCTGCCAGTCATGACAGTGTATTATATCAGGAGTGAAACCGAGATCTTGAGAGAGCCTTAAGGCCGCATGGGAAAAGAAGCTGAAACGTTCCAGGTTATCATAATAATCCCCTCTTGAATTCCCGTATAGATAGGGCCTGTCATACATGTCGTCCCGTTCAATGAGATAGACGGGGATATCTTCTAAAAGAGTCTCAAAGATATTGGTCTTAAGTTTCTCTCCTCCAAGGGGAACAACCAGGTCTT
>CAVZMS010000076.1:0-29522 GCA_963776085.1 uncultured delta proteobacterium | reverse complement strand
CACGCAGATTTCGGGGAGTCCCTTACCGGAATGGACGGTCTCCATCTCGCCCCATATCAAGAGCAGGGAATCCACGGCCAAGATCATGTGGACAGTTAACGCTTGCCTGGTGCCGCCCCTTATTTTATCTATATTTATCTTTGGATTTCAAACCTTGATCATTACCCTGGTAAGCGTTTTAAGTTGCGTTGTGACCGAAGCAATTTCCCAGAAGCTTCTGCATCGTCCTGTGACCATCAAGGACGGGAGCGCCGTGATTACCGGCCTGTTGTTGGCCTATGTTATTCCACCGGGCGTTCCCTATTGGATGCCGATACTGGGAGCGGTTATGGCGATCTATGTCGCTAAGCATCTCTTTGGGGGATTGGGCTTCAACATCTTTAATCCGGCCCTGATCGGGCGGGCCTTTTTAATGGCCTCATTTCCTGTAGCAATGACATCGGCTTGGCTGATGCCGATCCATGATTTCTCCATATTCAAATACATGCAACCGGGGATCGATGCGGTCTCCACGGCCACCCCCCTTTATGTGCTCAAGCATTACGGCATGGCCGCCCTGATTGAGAAATACGGGCCTATTTCCTCTATGTATAAGGATTTTTTCCTGGGAATCCGACCGGGATGCATTGGAGAGACCTCAAACCTGCTTTTGCTTCTGGGAGGCCTTTTCTTGATCATCAAGCGTTATATTACCTGGCACATCCCGGTTTCGGTCATTGTTTCCATCGGCCTTTTTACCTGGATTTTCGGTGGGGAAGGTTATTTTACCGGCAATCCATTATTGGCTGTGCTTTCCGGCGGCGTGTTGTTGGGGGCCATTTTTATGGCCACAGATTATGTCACCTCGCCCAGCCAGAAAAGGGCCCAACTGATATTCGGAAGCGGGATCGGCGCCTTGACGGTTCTGATACGTCTAAAGGGCGGCTACCCTGAGGGGATATGCTACGCGATCCTGCTAATGAATGCGATCACGCCGGCCTTGGAAACGTGGTTTAAACCAAAGCGCTTTGCCCCAGCGAAAGGTGCTGCGAAATGAAAGAGATTATAAGGATAACATTCGGCTTAACCCTCTCTTGTTTTCTTGCTGCCCTGATCATGGGCGCGGCCTTTGTGGCCACGGACAAGTCCAAGAAACAGAATGATTACAATAACGTCCAGGAAACCATGTTGGGCTTGTTGGGTTACGGCAAGCAAAACCCGGCTCCGAAAGAATTAAAGCTCTATCCGGTTTATCGATACATTGTTGAAGAAAAAGGAACGACCTATCTGGGTTACATGGTTCCGGTCAAAGCCGCCAATCAAGAGACCTATGAATTCCTCATTTTAACCCTGGAAGGGAATTTGGCGCAACGTTTCCCAATTAACATCTCCCTAGAAAAAGCTATTGAAGATTCTGAGCGTCAAAAGGCCTTGAAGGAGGAGCTCAAGACCGATACAGCCTTTACTTATCAGGATCAGACTATTATTGCCCGCTTGGGGGATAAACGGGTGGCGTATCTGCTTCCAGGCGAATTTACGGGTTTCAAGACGTTTATCGAGGTCATGCTGGCACTGGATCCCCAGTTCGATATTATTGGACTGGAAATCACAGAACATGAAGAGGATCCAGGCCTAGGAGCGGAAATCGAGCAGGATTACTTTAAAAACCAATTCAAGAATAAGTCCTTTGAACGCCTAAAAAACCTGACGGTCGTCAAAGAACCCCTGCCCGATGACTACAGCCGCTATCTGGAAGCCCCGGATACGCTTAGTGCCGAGGAACTTGAAACAATCCGCAATCAATACCGCGACAAAGACATTTATGCCCTGACCGGTGCTACCATCTCCAGCCGGTCCGTCACCAACGGCGCTAAAAACATGGTAAAACGGTTTGCCTATCGGATCAAGATCCTGGATGAGGTGATTGCCGGCCAGCAGATACCGGCTATGATTTGAAATAAAGGAGAAGAAATTTGGCTGCCACGAAAAAAACTAATACCGAACTGGTAGTTAACGGGATCTTGCATGGAAAACCCGATTTTTCGCCTGGCCCTTTCCATGTGCCCAGCCGTAGGATTGACGACCTCCATCAAGAACGGATTATTGCTCGGCAGTGCGGTCCTTTTTGTTCAGATCTTTTCAAGTTGTACGATCGCTGCCATCAAAAATGTAATCCATCCCCGTATCCGCATTCCCACCTATACCTTGACCATCGCCACCTGGGTCACGGTCATTGATCTGATCCTGGCTGCCTACGTACCTGCTGCTTATAAGGAGATGGGCATCTTTGTAAAATTGATAGTGGCGTTCGCCATCATTACCATGCGCCTGGAAACCTTTGCCTGTAAAAATACTGTCAGCGCTTCTTTTTGGGATGGCCTCGGCATGGGCATCGGATTCATGTTCGGGATGGTCAGCATTGGTTTTGTGCGTGAACTCCTAGGCTCCGGCACGATTCTCGGCTACGACGTCTTAGGATTCAAGCCGCTGTTATTCTTTGTTCTGCCGGCCGCAGGTTTCTTTTGCGTGGGCATCATGATGGCCCTTTTCAACTATATTGAAGTGGTTTACAACCGCCGAAAAGAGAGGAAGCAATGAGAGCCTTGATGAAACGACCCATTTTTCGGCCGATCTGGCTTTTGCCGGCCATTATGGTCTTTTTTACGGGATGCAACGTAGAACATCCTTTTATTAAAAAGATCGCCTTTAAAGACAGTAATTCTATCATCATAGAATTTGCCGGTGAACCAGACCAGGATTGGGCTACCGATGTGGCCAATTACAAGGTTTATGAAAAACGCGATCCGGATGTTCTTTTATCGATCAGCCAGGTCGTTCTCAGTCCGGATAAACGAACTGTCTTTATTCAATTCGACGAAGAGATCAACCAGAAAGAACCACATGTGGTCAGCCTGGCACCGATCCATTCGCAAGGCAAAGACCTGGGACCTGCCCTGTTAAATGTTAAAAGGCTTTATATCGGTGAGCTTTTTTCCATTCTGATCGGCGCAATGCTGATCAATAATTTCGTCTTTACCAAATATCTGGGGCTCTGTGTCTTTTTTGGAACATCCAAGAAGAAGAGCACGGCGGTAGGCATGGGCATTACCTTTACGATCGTCATGCTTGCCAGCGCCATGATGTCCTGGTTTTTATATCAATTTGTTTTAAAACCTTATGGACTTGATTTCCTGCAGGTGGTTGTCTTTATAGGCATGGTTTCCCTTTCCGTGCAGGCTGTGGATACGGTCCTGCGAAAGGTCAACCCAGCCCTTTTCAAGGCCTTTGGCGTGTATCTGGTGCTAGTGATCGCCAACTGCATTATCCTGGCTGTGCCTTTGACCCTGGCAGATAATGAATACAGCGCTTTGGAAAGCCTGATGTTGGCCTTGGGGGCAGGAACAGGATTTTTGCTCGCGCTTTTCCTGATGTCGTCGGCGCGGGAACGTCTCGAATTGGCCAACATCCCCCCAACGTATCGGGGGTTGCCCATCGCCTTTGTGACCGCTGGTCTCTTCGCTCTGGCATTTATGGGCTTTTCCGGATTAACTATTTTTTAATTCGTCTGATGAATTGAGGCATGTAATGGATCCTGTTTTGATTAAATTGGCACTGGGAGGATTGGCGGTCCTGGTTTGTATCGGGCTGTTTTTCGGCATTGGCCTGGCACTGGCAGCCCAAAAATTTGCCGATCAAGGCCGATCCCAAGGTCGAGGAAGTGCTGGAAGTCCTGGCCGGCGCACAATGCGGCGGTTGCGGCTATGCCGGTTGTGAAGGATATGCAGAGGCTGTTGTACATGACCCGGATGTGGCCCCGAATCTCTGTTTTCCGGGAAAGGCGGCCGTGGCTGAAGCAGTCGCCGAAATTACCGGTAAAAAAATCGCGGTCCTGGAGAACATGATCGCAGCAATAAGATGTTCTCGGTTTGAGGGTGAGGTTCGTCAAAGATATCAATATTTGGGCTATAATAGTTGTACCGGTGCGAATCTGGCGTTCGGCGGACCCTGGGAATGCGCCTATGCCTGTATTGGTCTGGGCGAATGCATGGCGGCTTGTCCGTTTCAGGCCATTACCATGCAGCAACAATTCCCGGTGATCGACCCTGAAAAATGCGTGGGTTGCGGATCCTGTGTGCGGATTTGCCCTAAAAAGGTCATTGAATTGATCCCTTTAAAGGCCCGCGTATGGGTCCCTTGCAGCACCCATGATCCTGGAAAAATAGTCAAGGCCGTTTGCAAAGCAGGATGTATCACCTGCAAGATGTGTGTCAAGGCCTGTCCAGCCCAGGCGGTGAGCGTCGATGATAACGGCGTTCACATCGATCATGAAAAGTGCCTGGCCTATGGCCCGGAGTGCAAGGAGGCCTGTGTTGAAAAATGTCCTCGCCATATTTTCAGGCCGTTCCGTGCGGCGGTCAAAAAGGCGGAGCAGATTCAAAAAGCGGCTTGAGCGATTGTTTGAAGCGTATCTATTATCCGGAGGCATAAGATGGAAAAGAAATTCAGTCAATATCAACTCGATCGCAGGTCTTTCTTAAAGATGTCGGGCTTGCTGGGTCTGGGTGCGGCCTCAGCCGGGATGATCCCTGCCTGTGCCGAAGCTGTAAAATTCGATAAACACACGTACAAGGTCTCAAAAACAAAATTAGCGATCGGATCCTTTGTCGCCATGACCTTGATTCATCCTTCAAAGGATGAGGCTGAAGAAGCCTTGAGTCTGGCTTATGAAGAGATCGCCCGCCTGGAAGGCTTGTTGAACCGTTTTGACCGAACTACCCCTCTGGCACGGTTGAATAGAGAAGAAGATCTGAAGGATTTACCACCTGATCTGCAAAACGTGATTGCTGCTTCCCTGCAATACCATCAACTGACCAGCGGCGCCTTTGATATTACAGTCGCGCCTATTGTGGATTACTATAAAGAAAAATTTGCTAAGGGACAGCTCATTACCCCGAGTGAACAGGAAATACAAATGCTTTTAAAACGGGTTGATGCCCGGAAAATCCATATGAATCAACGCTCAATCTCCTTTCAAGAAGAGGGTATGAGCATCACCTTGGATGGCATTGCCGCGGGCTATATTGTCGACAGGGCCGCCGGGATATTGGCGAAGCATAAAATTGAACATTTTCTGATCAATGGGAGCGGAGAGATCCGGGCCATGGGAAAGACAGAAAAGAATAAACCCTGGCGCATCGCGATCCAAGATCCGTTCAAAAAAGGAAATTATCCCGATCAGATCGAAATGAACAACGGCGCCCTGGCCACCTCGGGCAACTACGAGATCTATTTTGACAAGGAAAAAATTTTCCATCACATTGTCAATCCTCAAACCGGCCTGAGCCCGCGGCAAAGTATCAGTGTTTCGGTCTTGGCCGAGACGGCCATGCAGGCCGATGCCCTTTCGACCAGCGTATTTGTAATGGAGCCAGGCCCGGGAATTGATTTCATCAATACCCTTCCCAATTGTGCAGCCCTGGTGGTGACCACGGAAGGACGGATCCTGAAATCCGGGACATGGAAGAGCGCTATAGCTTAGGATTGATTTGATAAACCCTTTCCTTTTCAAGATTCCTTTGTTTTGCCATGTAATCTTCCAGGGGCGGCGTGAAGAGTCTCGACGCTCAATTGTGCACAGTGCATCTGGTCTTGCGGGAGCCCTCCTATTGACTCTTGAATGACGTCAGCCTGTAATACGCGCCTTACCGTTGGGAGAATCCACATGGGGGGGACAACCATGTCTTAGATAGATCGTGTCAAATGTGAAAAATGGGTGACATGTAACGATTAACCTCGGTGAAGTGATAAGAAGTCCATTTTTCGGAATTGAACTATCCGGAATTCTGCCTTGTGCGTCAAGGATAAAGTCAGCCTGGAGTTTCATTAATTTTTTACGCAGGATGCTACCAGAAATCGAAACATAGTTGGAAATCCGGTTTATCAAGCGCTTTGGCGGGACAGGTACCCGTTTTATTAGGAAAAAAGCAGCTTATGTAATCCATCAGCAACAGTATAATTGAAAAAGGTGGGCACCGCGAAAAATCTTTTCGATACCACATAAGACCTAAAAATCTAAGGCAGATTTATATTGTTACCGCGTTTGAGAAGACTTGACATAATATATTAATTTCATTAATATTGAGCCAATCTTATTTTTGAACGGTGTACCCCACGTTCAGGAAGTCCTTCTATCATAATAATAAACCGGAGGAGAATAACATATGGCCCAAATGTATGCTATGGGTAGCCGAAACCAAAAAAGGTAGAAGACTAAAAGGCGAAATAGAGGCCGCATCTGAGCAGATAGCAGAGTCCCAACTAAAGAAGCGGAACCTCAAGATTTTGAAATTAAAGCCAAAACCAAAGGACCTGTTTGCAGGTCTCGCCTTTATGCAACCTAAGGTCACAAATAAGGATATCGTTATTTTTACAAGACAATTTTCGACCATGATCGATGCGGGGCTTCCTTTGGTTCAGGGGCTCAACATACTCGCTGAACAGAACCCCAACCCCACCTTCAAGACCATCTTAAGACAATTGACAAAGGATGTGGAAGGCGGATCCACCCTTGCAGAGGCGATGAAAAAACACCCTAAGGTTTTCGATAACCTATTTGTGAACCTCATAGCAGCAGGCGAGGTGGGCGGTATTCTGGACACGATCCTGCAGCGTTTGGCAACATTTATAGAAAAGGCGGAAGACCTGAAATCCAAGATAAAAGGCGCAATGACCTATCCCATTGTCGTTATTGCCATCGCATTTATAGTCATAGCCGTTATCCTTATATTTGTTATCCCTGTGTTCCAGGACATGTTTGCCAGTTTCGGGCAGGCCCTGCCGGTGCCGACCCAGATCGTAGTCGCCATGAGCGATTTTTTGAAAGGCAATATACATTGGATAATCCTGGCTATTATAGCCCTTGTTTATGCCTTTAAACAATACAGCAATACCAAAGGGGGCAGAAAGACCATCGATACCCTGTCCCTGAAACTGCCGGTATTCGGAGACCTGCTTAAGAAAACGGCTGTTGCAAGATTCACGCGAACCCTGGGGACCATGATGTCCAGCGGTGTCCCCATCCTGGACTCTCTTGAGATCGTTGCCAAAACGGCCGGGAATGTCGTTATCGAGGAGATTATCTATGATGTAAGGGGCAGTATAGCTGAAGGACAGACCATCGCTGAACCTTTATCGGAAAATGATATCTTCCCAGGCATGGTAATACAGATGATATCCGTCGGTGAGGCCACAGGGGCACTTGATACGATGCTTGGAAAGATCGCTGATTTTTACGACAAAGAGGTCGATAATGCCGTAGATGCCCTGACTTCCATGTTGGAACCTCTGCTCATGCTGTTCTTAGGGGGTTCAATAGGCGGCCTTGTTGTGGCAATGTACCTCCCCATCTTCACGATGGCCGGGGCCGTAGGCGGTTGATCCTCTCCATATGGTCGACATTGACCTGAAAAATCCAAGGCCGGAATTGACCGGGCGGCTTCAGAAACTTATGCTTTTGAGGCTGCTTTTTGTCTCACTCCTGTTAGGGGCGTCTATCTTTATACAGATAAGGGAGACCAAGACCTATTTCGGTGAGATTCAGACCTCCCATTATTTCCTTATCGCGACAATCTATTCCCTTACCTTTATCTACATTATCCTCTTTAAGACACTGAAAAATCTCACCAGACAGGCATACATACAGTTATTGGTGGATACATTCTTTATTACGGCCATAATCTATTCAACCGGCGGAATAGATAGCATCTTTTCTTTTCTCTATATACTCACCATTATAAATGCCAGCATTATCCTCTATAGAAAGGGGGGCATGATTATTGCCTCCAGCAGCAGTATTCTCTATGGTCTCCTGCTTGATCTCCATTATTACGATGTCATTGATCCTTTCGGCAGCAGATGGGATTACGGGTTGGAATACCAGAGTTTCAATATCTTTTACACTATTGTTGTAAATATCACGGCCTTTTATCTTGTGGCCTTCTTAAGCAGCTATCCTTCGGAGCAGGCGAGAAAGAGTCAAGTTGAACTGAAGGCCAAAGAAGATGATATTATCAAACTTGAGGCCTTGAATGAATGGATTATACGAAGCATTACATCGGGTCTAATTACTCTGGACGGTCAGGGCAATATTATTCTCTTTAATCCTGCTGCAGAGGATATTTTCGGTATCAATGCAGGTGAAGTCATAGGACGGAAGATTACCGATGTATTTCCCTTCCTGAAGAATCATTTAGATAAGAGAGAGCATGAAATCTCAGGCAAGGAGACAAAAAATCCTCCCCGTTTTATTGATCTGCCGTATCTGGGACGGGACGGCAAAGGGCTTTCACTCCGATTTTTCATTTCGCCCCTCAGGATTCCGAATGGAGATCAAAAGGGCCGAATACTTTTTTTCCAGGATATAACGGAGATGAGACAGATTGAGGAGGAAATGAAAAAGGTGGAGGGAATGGCGTTGATCGGCGAACTAGCAGCCGGCATCGCCCATGAGATAAGAAATCCCATGGCCTCAATCAGCGGCTCCATACAGATGCTTAAAGAAGGTTTAAATGGAGATGATGTGGACGGACGGCTTATGGATATTATCTTGAGAGAGATCAATAGATTAAACCATCTGGTTAATAATTTTCTCCTGTTTGCCAGGCCTAAACCCTCAAACATCCGGGAATTTGATCTAAAGCTACTGATTATTGAATCCCTGGAGCTTTTTAAAAATAGCGGGAAATGGAACGATCAGATGAAGGTGGAAACCAATTTCCACGGCAATATAAAACTAGTCTCAGATCCTGAACAGATAAAACAGGTATTATGGAATATCTTATTAAATGCCGTCGAGGCCATGCCTGATAGAGGGACCCTCCATGTCAGCGCCGAATCAGTCGATGCAGGGGAAATCCCTGAATCAAGGAGGGAGATGGTCAAGATTATGGTAAGAGATAGTGGAAGAGGATTCAGTGAAAAGGCACTTCAATATCTTTTTACCCCCTTTTTTACAACCAAGGAGGGCGGGTCGGGCCTTGGTCTTGCCATAGTGAAACGTATTGTAGAAGGGCTTAAAGGCGTTGTTTACGGGGCAAACCATCCTGATGGCGGGGCTGTAATCACTGTCTTGCTTGAGAAACGACCCTTGCATCTATAGTGAGCGCTTATGAAAGCAGGCACACAGATGTCCGGCGGGGATCTCTTTTCAAAGGCGAAAATATAATTTGCAAGGAATCAGCATAAGGATGTCGTCACCGCAAGCGGCATCTTCGACAGGCGGGCGGCGAAGTTCCGGGTAGATAGCTACTCCTCTTTCCTGGTTAATTTGCTGGAAGCCCCGTTCGACAAACTCACGGCCCTGAGCAACATCGATGGGCTCCGCCCGCCTATGCTACGAGTTATGCAAAATATCGGGTACTGTACGATTTCGCCTTTGAAAAGAGATCCCTGCAGGACATATATAAGATTGATGATGGTCAAGATGTCCGGTTGTTTAAGTGGTTTAATATAAATAGCTGGACATCTGGAAGCAAGATATAGAGAGTCGGAATCCCGGAGGTGTAATGGGCATATCGGATCAAAATCTACTTTTAAAAGTTAGACGCCCAAGTCGTTACCTAGGACATGAGATAAACGCCATAAAAAAAGAGTTTTCCGATATTGAGGTTTCAATAGCCCTCGTTTTTCCGGACCTGTATGAAGTGGGCATGTCCCACCAGGGGTTGAAGATACTCTATCATATACTCAACAGCCATGAATGGCTCGCAGCGGAGAGGGCCTATTCAGTCTGGGTCGATATGGAGAAGGAGATGAGGAATAGAGGGATAATCCCTTCCACGCTCGATTCCGGTAGGCCCTTATCCAATTTTGATATCATAGGATTCAGCCTACAGCATGAACTCTCTTACACCAATGTCCTGAACATGCTTGATCTTTCAGGCATCCCATTTCTTTCAGCGGAAAGGGATAATTCTTTTCCCCTTATCATAGCAGGAGGACCTGCATGCTTTAATCCCGAGCCCGTGGCAGATATTTTTGATGCCATCCTCATAGGTGATGGAGAAGAAGCGGCACTTGAGATCTGTAAGACCATAAGAGATGCCAAGCGGAATAAGATTAACAAGAAAGAGATATTGCATGGGTTGAAAAAAATTAAAGGGTTATACGTCCCATCTTTCTTTAAAGTGCATTATCTCCCCGAAGGTCCTGTCGAATATGTTGAACCATTATATCCTGATTACAGAAAGGTGCAAAAGGCCCTTGTATCCGATATCAACCGTTATCCCTTCCCATCAGATCAGGTTGTCCCTTTCACACAGCTGGTCCATGACCGGCTGGCCATTGAAATCTCAAGGGGCTGCACAAGGGGTTGCAGGTTTTGTCAGGCAGGCATGATATATCGCCCTGTTCGCGAACGAAATCCCGACTCGGTTATTAAAAACGTTGATCTGGCGCTCAGGTTAACCGGCTTTGAAGAGATATCTCTCCTGTCCCTAAGTGTAGGGGATTACGGATGTATCGCCCCACTGATTAAGACTATTATGGATATGCAATCGGAAAAGAAGATTGCGGTCAGCCTTCCTTCCCTGAGAATCGACAGCCTGGATCCTGCCTGGTTTGAACAGATCAAGAGGGTGAGAAAAACAGGTTTTACCATGGCCCCTGAGGCTGGCAATGACAGCCTCAGAAAGAAAATCAATAAACCAGTGACTAACAGGGAAATTCTGAATATGGCCGGTGAGGTATATAAGGCAGGTTGGAACCTGATTAAACTCTATTTCATGATCGGTCTTCCAGGTGAGGAGGAACAGGACCGCAAGGATATTATAGGTCTTGCAAAAGAGGTGGCTGGTCTTGCCAAGGGGAGGGGGGGAAAGGCCATACTCAACGTGAGTATTTCCACATTCGTGCCAAAGGCCCATACCCCTTTTATGTGGGCGCCGCAAATAAGCTTTGATGAAAGCTGGAGACATATTAACATGATCCGAAAGGGCCTGAACGGCGGCCGAGTTCGGGTAAAATGGAATCAACCTGAACTGAGTTGGCTTGAAGGTATTTTCTCTCGTGGCGACAGGAGATTGACTGCAACCCTGATGGAGGCATGGGGGTTAGGGGCTCGATTCGATGCATGGGGTGAACATTTCAGAATGGATATCTGGAAAGAGGCCTTTAAAAGGTCAAGCATGGATCCGGAGCTATACCTCTATCGATCGAGGTCTATGGATGAGATTTTTCCATGGGACCATATCAGTTCAGGGGTCACAAAGGATTATCTAAAAAAGGAATGGAGGAATGCTCACGAGGGGAAAATCACACCGGATTGTCGCGAAAAATGTCATGAATGCGGAGTTTGTGATCATAAAGATATTCACCATGTGCTCTGCGATGATTGGTCACCGTCCATAGCGATTGAGAAGACATCTTCTGATTACTTGGAAGAAGATATAAAAAAATACAGACTGACTTTTTCCAAAACGGGCCCTGCCGGGTATCTGAGTCATCTGGAACTTGCCGGAACCTTTATCAGGGCACTTAGAAGGACCGGCCTAAAGATGGTTTTTTCCAAAGGTTATCATCCCATGCCCAAGGTATCATTTACCTTTGCCTTGCCGGTAGGTACGGAAAGCCTTCATGAGACAGTGGACGTCGAACTGTATGAGACGATCCCTGTCTCGACATTTGAAGAAAGATTAAACCGGCAGCTTCCGGATGGCATAAGGGTCAATTTTATAGAAGATATAAGTCTTGAGGCTAACGGGGCTACTCTCGCGGAAAGCCATTTTCAGGTGACAATTAATAATCTAAAAATAGATAAGACCCATATAAAAAACTTTTTAGATTCAGATAGTCTCACTATTATTAAAAAGGCTAAAAAGGGGGAGCGGGAGGTGAATGCCAGATCCCTTGTTAAAGATATAACCTATACGCCGCCAAATACCCTGTATCTTGTAATGAGGCATATCCAGGGACCTGAAATAAAGCCGATACAGATTATTCAGGAGATATTTCATCTAAAAGACCAAGAAATGGAAGGGATTAACATATTGAAAACTAAACAGATAATGGGTTAGTATCAATTTATTGAGAATAAGGATTCAAGGGTTCCAGGGGTCGAGGAGTCAAGGGCAGAGCGCATCGCTGCAGAGGGATTGAATGTTGAATGTCGGCAGATGTTGAATAATAAATTTTGAAGGGAAGAAAAAGTTAAACATTCAATATTCTTTGTTCAATATTCAATATTCGAATTCTGAATTCATTGACTTCTGGTTCCTGGCTCCTGTATCCTTACACTTGAATCTTTGAACCCTCGAATCCTGGACCACTTTCTCCTAATTGATTAGAAAAAACTATACTTTTATCATTCGGTTCATTATGACAAGTGAATTAATCATTAATAAAAGACCCCATGAGACCAGGGTGGCCCTTATTGAAAACGGGGTTGTCGCGGAACTCCATATTGAAAGGAGGACCGGCCAGGAACTCCAGGGTAATATATATCGTGGCCGGGTCGTAAGGGTGCTTCCCGGGATGCAGGCGGCATTTGTCGATATCGGACAAAACAGGACGGCTTTTCTGTATGTTTCAGACATTCAACAGGATCTATTGGACCTTGAACGGTTGATGTCCCTGAATAACAGGGACAAGGAGTATGATATATCAGCCGAACATCCTGATGAAACCAGACATGATGCTATTGTGGATATATCCTTTAATATTGAAGACCTCCTGAAGGAAGGCCAGGATATAATGGTCCAGGTTTCAAAGGAGCCGATAGGATCTAAAGGAGCTCGAGTTACTTCTTACATCTCTCTGCCAGGCAGACACCTTGTTTTATTGCCCACGGTTGACCATATAGGGATATCCCGACGGATTGAGAACCAGGAAGAGAGAGAGAGGCTGAGGAATATCATTGAAGAGATCAGGCCTGATAAGATGGGATTTATCGTTCGTACGGTCAGCGAAGGAGTTGAAAAGGACAAATTAAAATCCGAGATGGATTTTATGTTAAAACTATGGGCCGATATACAGGCTAGAATGGCAAAATCATCAGGACCAGGTCTGTTATATATGGATTTAGGTGTATCTCTGAGGTCTGTGCGAGACCTTTTTACACGAGAATTGGACCGGCTTATTATAGACTCGAGTGAAGAATATGAAAAGATCATGAAATTCGTAGATAACTTTGCGCCGACGTTAAGAAATTCCATTGAACTATACAAGGGAACTGATCCGATCTTTGATACATATGGTATAGAATTGGAAATTTCTCGAGCCCTGGATAATAAGATATGGCTGAAATCAGGGGGATATATTGTAATCGAATCGACGGAAGCCCTGACGGCAATAGACGTAAATACGGGAAGTTACGTGGGTAAAAGAAACCTGGAGGAAACGATTCTAAAAACCAATCTTGAGGCAGTTAAAGAATTAGCCTACCAATTACGTTTAAGGAATATTGGTGGCCTGATAGTCATAGATTTCATAGATATGGAAAAGACGGATAACAGGCAGAGGGTCTTTATAGCACTTAAAGAGGCGTTAGATAAAGACAAGGCTAAAACACGTGTTCTTCGTATGTCTGAACTCGGCCTGATTGAGATGACCAGACAGAGAACCAGGGAAAATCTTTGCAGATTATTGACAGAGTCATGTTTTTATTGTGAAGGCAGAGGGACTATAAAATCGAAGAAGACTATATGCTATGAGATATTCAGGGATCTGGAAAGGGAATCCACTTTCGTCTCTAATAAGGGCGGAAATATCTATGTGCATGTGAACCCTGAAATCGGCAGTGTCCTCAAAGAGGAGGAACATCAATCCATTATGGACCTCGAAAAAAATATAAACAGAAGAATTATTATCATATCCCAAAAGGATCTTCATATGGAGCAATATATTATAAACATATGATTTTATCTTTATGGATGTATAATTATGCCTGCAATTTATCGCGTAAGGGTGCGGCTTTTGTTTTTTCTTTGACATTAAGTTGCTGTTTTGATAGATATTTTTATCCGCCTTCGCAGAAGACAACGGGCTTGCCTGTAAATTAATGCATTAATGATCGTTAGGCTACGGCGTGATGTCGCCCCGAAGCTGAGGCGGATAACCGCGTCGTAGCTGAAGGCGAAGACGGGTAACTTGGAGGGACCACGGGTTTATCCTTGGGTCTCCATAAATGTTGCAGATTAAAAAATATCGTGCAAAAATAATTGGAATACATACCTAAGGGAAATGGCGGAAAAAAATATAAAGCTTGATATGGTAATAGGGGTAATTATTACCATAGTTTTTATCATCATTTCCTATATTGGCCTTCCTTTCTTTGAGAAAATGGAGAGGCGGATTTATGATATTGGGATAAGATTCGCTGTGGCGAATGATTTAAGCGCTGATAGGATAGCGCTCATAGATATTGATGATAAAAGTCTAAGTGATCTTGGAGCATGGCCATGGCCCAGACATGTTATTGCGGAGATGATAGATCTCCTGAACGGAGAAGGGGCAAAGTTGATCGGGTTGAATATTCCGTTTACTGAAAAAGAGATTAATGAAGGACTTAAGGAAGTAAAGGCATTTCGTGAAAAATACATTGTCTATCCTCATGTTACTGAAGATATATCCATCAAAAGTTGGGTACTAACTAACCTGGATGAGATCGAAAACAGACTTGATAACGACTCAAGTCTTTTGGAGAGTGTCAAAAAGGGTGGAAATATTATCTTACCGCTGTCGGCAATACCTGTCACCCTTTTAAAAGATATTGAAGACAGAGATGATTCATTTATTTTGAATAACGTACTGGATTCCTCCCGTATCTCTCCATCTTTTAAAAAAAATATTGAGATAAAAATAATGTCGTCTCCCTTCACGGAACTCGCACAGGGTGCGGCAGGCCTGGGGCATGATGATCTGACATCTGAGAATAGCATGGCTGGCAGATCCCATCCAATTTATCGCAGTTATAAGGGCGACCTTTTACCGTCCTTCCCGCTGAGGCTGGCCATCTTCTATCTCAATCAACAACCCGATCAGGTAATCGCGGATGAAAATCAGATTAAACTCGGAGGCCGCTTAATACCACTTACAAGAGGGGAGATGCTTATCAGTTTCAAGGGCGGCGATAAGACATTCTCCCGTTTCTCTTTTTCGGATGTCTTAAGGGATAAACAGACGCAGTCGAAGATGAAAGGGAAGATAATTATTATCGGTTTTAATCATTCGGATAGTATAAGACTGGAGACGCCTATATATTCGAATATGGCTGAATCGGATTTCAATGCCTATATAGTGTCAGACATAATCAACCAAAGTCCGATAACTCGGCCTGCCTATTTGTTATTCATTGAAATCTTACTGATATTTCTTGTTGGAATAGGAGCGTCTTTGCTTTTCCCTCGAAAAGGGCAATTAACAAGGGTTTTGATGACGGCAGGTATTCTTCTCCTTACACTCATGGCCGGGATTATTATATTATCCGTCATTGGAATATGGTTCAAGCCAGTCTATATCTCGTGTTGTATTGTGGCTGTATATCTATATCTCCTGGCTAAAGAACTTTTCTTTTACCAAGCATTCACAAGAGAGTCTCACGAGATGAGTCGTTTGCTAGGTCTCAACTTTCAGAGCCAGGGCTTGCTTGACCTGGCCTTTGATAAATTTCGGAAACTCCCTGTGAATCATGAGGCAAAGGACCTCATATATAACCTGGGTCTTGAATATGAAAAGAGACGGCTGATCAACAAGGCCCTGACAGCTTATCAATATGTCAACAAGGAGGGAGGATTCAGAGATCTTGACGATCGTATTCCTAAATTGATGGCCTTGGATAAGTCCTCCACCTTGGGCAGTTATGGCATGGCCAAAGAGGCAAAAATCATTTCGGATTCAGAAACAGCAGATAGGTCCATGATCGGCCGTTACAAGATATTAGGCGAACTGGGCAAAGGTTCGATGGGGCTTGTTTTTAAGGCCCAGGATCCTAAAATCAACCGCCTTGTTGCCATAAAAACCATACGTTTTTCCGACGAATTCGACCATGATGTCATACAGGAAATCAAAGAACGATTCTTCAGGGAGGCGGAAATAGCCGGGCAGCTATCACATCCATCTATTGTGACTATCCATGATGTGGGGGATGATGGCGAGCTTACCTATATGGCCATGGAATTTCTGGAAGGGAAAGACCTGGATAAGTTTAAAAATAGAGAAAACCTCCTCCCCTTAAGAAAGGTTCTTAGTATTGTGGCCGAGATTGCCAGCGCCCTGGATTATGCGCATAAGGCGAATGTTATTCACAGAGATATTAAACCCGCCAATGTAATGCTGCTTAATAACGGTCATGTCAAGGTAACTGATTTTGGTATTGCAAAGGCAATTTCGTCATCCAGAACAAAGACGGGGGTGATTCTGGGGACCCCGAACTATATGTCACCAGAGCAGATCATGGGACAGAAAATTGATTCTAAATCCGATATCTTCTCACTCGGCGTAGTGTTCTATCAATTGATAACCGGGGAATTGCCGTTTCACGGCGAGAATCTCAGCGGCCTCCTTTATCAGATCACTCAGATAAAGCATCCTTCTCCTCGGAATTATAACCCAAAAATTCCCAAAGTCTGCGAGCAGATACTTGATAAATCAATGGCCAAAGATCCTGATAAAAGATTCAATAGCGCCGGAGATATGGCAAGGATTCTTAATGCCCTGGGAGAAAAAATAGATAAGATAATGAGAGAAAGGTCTCTCAAAAAGTAATTATTTTTTAAAAGGCACTTATTTGCCTTTGGATTGGAGTTATTTTGCTAATAAGATCTTCCGGTATATCTGATGTCGGTCTAAAAAGGGAGGGAAACGAAGATTCGTTCTTTGTAGAAAATTCTTTAGGCCTATACATCGTAGCAGACGGCATGGGGGGACATCTTGCGGGCGAAGTGGCAAGTCGGGTCTCTGTGGAGATGATCAATAAGTCTTTTCGAAAATGGATGGAGGAAGAAGCGGGCGAAGAAGATATTTATGGAAAGCCTGACAGATCTCTTTCTTTAGAGGGGAACTATATATTGGGCGGTATCAGGCTTGCCAATCGGGTTGTATACGAGATGGCCCTGGAACAGAAAAAGTATCAGGGAATGGGAACAACTGTTGTAGTGCTGCTCGTGACTCCAACAATGATAATTGCCGCAAATGTGGGAGATAGCCGTATATACCTGATAAGGGATGGGGAAGTGGAAAGGTTATCAAAGGACCATTCAATTGTTGCTGAACAGGTTGAAATGGGAATGATGACGGAAGAGGAGGCGGCTAATTCTTCAATGAAGCATATCCTGACAAGGAATCTGGGGTCTTCCGAAGACGTCGAACCGGATATTTTTGAGTTAGAACCTTCTAATAATGACTGTTTTATTCTATGTTCGGACGGCCTGACCGACTTGGTGAGTGATGAAGAAATACTCGAAATGACTCAGGATGCGGATGGGCCCGAGGATCTATGCCGCCAGTTTATTGATAAAGTCCTTAAACGCGGTGCCCATGACAATACGACTATAATTTCTGTCTTTCTAACAGATATAAAAAAACGGCGGGCAGGACCTATGAAAAAGATTGTTTTTTTTCTTTCCGACCTGCTAGTCGGCATTGGGAAGGTTTTTAAAAAAATTATACCCTGAGTATATTTCATATTGCTATTTTTTATTAAATTAGAATAAAATAATATCTATTCATAATGAGGGGGAAGATTATGGCCAGACTTATCCTTATGTACAATAAACAAGTGGTTAAAGAATATCCTCTAGAGAAGGAAAGCGTTACGATCGGCCGAAATGAAAATAATAGTATCGTAGTGGATAACCTCGCAGTATCCGGTTATCATGCCAGAATAGATTTGGCGGGTAATGACCATATATTAACAGATCTCCAAAGCACTAACGGCACTTTTGTAAACGATAAAAAAATTGTTTCCCACAAGCTGTCACACGGGGATAATGTGATTATAGGCAAACATGTAATCCTGTTTGTGGGCACCGGCAGGGAAGCGGAGGCCAAGACGGATGAGCAAAAAATGGACATGGATAAGACCATGATGCTCGATACGGCTAAACAAAAAGAACTGCTGGCTAAACAGCAAGGCGCCATCCAGGCTGCAAAGGCGGCACAGAAGATAGGTGTTGTGACTTTCATCGAGGGAACGGATTTGGGGGAGGTCGAACTAAAGAAAAAGCTTACCAAGATCGGCAAGGCTGAAACTTCGGAAATAAGACTCCCTGGCATATTTATGCCTGCCACAGCAGCCACCATCAGTCGAAGGCCCTCAGGTTATGTTTTAACCACTATGGGAGCAAAGGTAAAGGTTAATGGTCAGGTTATTCAAGATAGCGTAGCGCTTAACGAATTTGATACCATTGAGATAGGGAAAATCAAATTTCAATTCTACCAAAAGAAGGGCGAAGAATAACAGGCAAGCCTGCATTTCCACACTCTACGAATATGAATTCTATAATGGGTTAGTCTATATTGGCATTTTTATACTTGTTCTTTATATCCCGTAATCCTTCTTCTATCTGATCTTTAGTGAAAGTCCTCTGGCATCTGGCACACTGATATATCTCATTATTTAATCTATCATAGACTAGGTCATCGGAAAAGTTGATGCTGTGGAATCGGAGAGAAAAGTTATGGATGCGCTTGAAATCCTTGCATTCACAGCCATCGCATAAAAAATATTCGTGAATAACGTCCATCTTATACTCCTTTTAAAGGATTCATTCCATTAATGAGAAAGGTAAATGTTTTTACCTCCCCTGTCATTTTTTTTCAATCTTTTTTTCATTATATAATTAGTATCCATCCGGAAATCAGGATTTATTTCAGATGATAGCTATCAGCGGCGAGTCATCAGCATTCAAATCAATCTTTGTTTTAAACGGTTTTGCTGAAAGCTGAAGGCTGATGGTTGCGGTATAAATTATAGACAGAAATCATAAATTCTGATAGCCTTTTAATTATATCTCCCTTCAAGACCTTTAAGGTTGACTATAGTCGATTGGAAAACCAAATCTTTAACCCTTAAAGATACCGACTTTACAGCCGGTAGGGATTTAACTTATTGATTAACTATCGTTAAAGGCGTGACGCATCCGTGCAGGAGAAATATATGCAATTATGGGTAAAACAATTAATAAAATGAAAATCCTGGTAACCGGTACTGCGGGTTTCATCGGGTCTTTTACTGCCGAGAGACTTTTAGATAGAGGAGATGAAGTCATTGGCCTGGATAGTATCAACGACTATTACGATGTCGATATAAAGTACGGGCGCCTTGAAAAAGACGGCATAGATCGTTCGGCCATTGAGGAAAACAAGTTGGTTAAAAGCTCAAAATACAGGAACTATAGTTTCATAAGGATGAAACTGGAAGATCGGCAGGGTCTTGACAAACTCTTTAAAACACAGGGCTTTGACATGGTATGTCACATGGCGGCCCAGGCCGGTGTTAGATACTCCATTGCCAATCCGCATGCCTACATTGACTCCAATATCATCGGTTTCCAAAATATCCTGGAGGCCTGCAGGTATAATAATGTAAGGCATTTGACATACGCCTCCTCCAGTTCTGTCTACGGGCTGAATGAGAATTTTCCCTTTTCGACCCATGATAATGTTGATCATCCCATATCTATTTACGCGGCAACAAAAAAGGCCAATGAACTTATGGCACATACATATAGCTACCTCTATGGCATACCAACCACCGGACTCCGATTCTTTACCGTCTATGGCCCTTGGGGAAGACCGGATATGGCGCTGTTTATCTTTACAAAGGCGATTCTTGAAGACATGCCTATCGATATCTTTAATAATGGGAAGATGAAAAGGGATTTTACATATATAGATGATATTGTAACAGGTATCATCAAGGTACTTGATAACCCGCCAAAGGGCGACTCAGGGTGGAGCGGGAAGGATCCCGACCCATCCAGTTCCCCTGCGCCATACAGGATATATAACATCGGCAGAAATTCTCCTGTCAGTTTAATGGATTTTATTGATGCCATAGAAAAATCTCTCGGGAGAAGGGCAAAAAAGAACTTTTTACCGATTCAGCCCGGGGATGTCCCGACCACTTGGGCGGATCTGGATGACTTGGTCAGGGATTTGGACTATTTCCCCCGCGTTGAAATCAAAGAAGGGGTGGAAAGCTTTGTAAAATGGTATCTGGATTACTTCAAGATTCGATAACTTTCGATAACTGTTGACATGGCCTCAATTAAAAATCTGTTTCAACGAAGGACTATTGAACCATAATCAGGCTGATACTGGATTCTGGATACTGGATGTTGGATAAATCGATTATGATCCAGTATCCTAGTATCGAGGATCGGCTTGTCTTGAGCAATATGATTATTATTGGCCCGAATTCGTTGCATTGAAGTGGCGCCCAGCTAGTAATTATGTCATTCAAGAAAGGGAACTAGTATGAAATTCAAAAAAAATATTTTGTGCATTGGGGCCGGTTATGTCGGAGGACCGACAATGGCCGTGATCGCCGCCAAATGCCCTCAGTACAAAGTTACAGTGGTAGATATTAACGAAAAGAGGATACGGGAATGGGAGAGCGAAAAGCTCCCTATATATGAACCTGGCCTGGATAATATAGTTAAAAAAGCCCGCGGCAGGAATCTCTTTTTCTCAACCGAGATTGATAAGGGGATCAATGAAGCCGATATCATATTCGTCTCCGTAAACACCCCGACTAAGACCTTCGGACAAGGAGCGGGTAAGGCAGCTGACCTGCAGTATTGGGAAAGAACTGCCAGACAGATCCTGGCCAATTCAGACAGGGGTAAGATCATTGTAGAAAAATCCACTCTCCCCGTCAGGACAGCCGAGGCCATGGAGAGGATACTTAATCTAAATCAGGAAAAGATAGGCTTTGAAGTCGTTTCCAACCCGGAATTCCTCTCTGAGGGAACGGCCGTCAAAGACCTTGAAAAGCCTGACAGGGTGCTTATCGGCTCAAGAGAAACCAAGGCTGGAATAGAGGCCAGGAAAGAGATAGTGGAAATATACGCAAACTGGGTTCCTCGTGAAAGGATAATAGAATCCAACGTATGGAGTTCAGAGATCTCCAAACTGACTGCCAACGCCTTTCTGGCCCAGAGGGTTTCCTCTATCAATTCCATTTCCGCCCTGTGTGAGAAGACAGAGGCGGACATTGATGAAGTGGCTTATGCCGTGGGGACTGATTCCCGTATCGGGAATAAGTTTCTAAAAGCAGGCGTCGGATTCGGCGGCTCATGTTTTAAAAAGGATATCCTTAACCTAGTGTATATCTGCCAGAATTATGGTCTGTATGAGGTGGCCGATTACTGGGAATCGGTGGTAAAGATAAATGAATGGCAGGAGGGCAGGTTCATCAGAAATATGCTTGCCGGTATGTTTAATACTGTGGCAGGGAAAAGGATAGCTGTCTTTGGCTTTGCCTTTAAGGCGAACACGGGTGATACGCGTGAATCACCAGCTATATATGTGACCAGGGGGTTGTTGGAAGAAAAGGCTATGGTCGTTATATCCGATCCCAGGGCACTGGAAAATGCGAAAAAGGACCTGGAAGATGTTAAAGAAGGGGTGAGCTTTGAGGAAGATCCTTATAGGGCGGCAGAGGCAAGTCACGCGATTGCTATCCTAACGGAATGGGATCTCTATCGGGATCTGGACTATGAACGCATACTGCAGTCCATGGCCACGCCGGCCTTTATATTTGACGGCCGGAACATTCTGGATCACAGGAAATTGTTTGAGATAGGGTTCAACGTCTTTGCCATAGGGAAAACTCCCCGAAAACATTTTTGAAGATATTTAATTCCAGATCTCTTTCCATAGTTTCACTTCTTACTGTGTGTTGCCGGTAAGATTAACCCAATCCAGTTCCACCAGCCCCTTGACCGTGCCGCCGAATATCATACCCCTGTCGTTTCCTTGTGGGCCTTGTCCTTCCCCAATCCCGTCAGGTTCTCCTTGTCTGCGGACACCTAGAAGGACAATTCACCATGATATACCGCGACGACAAATCTGATGGTGTAAATATATTGACTAAGAGTTAAGAAGTCTGTTAGAAAATGTCTATTCCAAAAGGGTTCTTTTTAGAGATTATTAGAGGGTAGAAAGTTTGAGTTATCTCTAAGTATATAGACCAAAGTACCGAATAAGGAGATTTGTCCATTTGGAAATCACAACAATAAAGGGTTTTAAGGATATTCTGCCTGAAGAGGCGGCGATATGGCAGCGGGTGGAATCAGAGGCAAGGGGTGTCTTCAGGGCCTTTGGATTTAGGGAGATCAAGACCCCGTTGCTGGAAAGCACCGACCTTTTTACTCGCAGTATAGGCCAGGACACCGATATTGTTTCCAAGGAGATGTATACTCTTACGGACAGTAAGGGCAGGGGACTTACACTGAGACCGGAGGCTACGGCCTCAGTGGTCAGGGCGTATATCCAGCACAGACTTTATCAGGATAATCCTGTGCAGAAGCTCTTTACCCTGGGCCCCATGTTCAGGCATGAGCGCCCTCAAAAGGGCAGGTTCAGACAGTTTCATCAGATCAACGCGGAGATATTCGGCGATCCCGGCCCAAGATCGGACGCCGATATAATAAACATGGCCATGCAGTTGTTTGAGTCTTTGGGGCTGACGGACCTTACCCTAAATCTTAATTCCCTTGGGTGCCCCATCTGCAGGGCGAGATTCAGGGAAGACCTTACTAATTATCTTGTACAAAGGTTGGATCCCCTGTGTCCAGACTGCCGAAGGAGGGCGGATGTCAATCCATTGAGGGTTTTTGATTGTAAGGTAGAAGGGTGCAGGGATGTGGTCTCCGATGCGCCCTCGATCCTTGACTATATTTGTGACGACTGTAAGGAACATTTTCTGAGGCTACAGGAATATCTCGAAGGTCTCGAAATAGCATTTATCGTGAATAATACTCTTATGCGCGGTCTGGATTACTATTCCAGGACAGCCTTTGAGATCCAGACCCAAAGGCTCGGTGCCCAGAATGCGGTTGCAGGCGGGGGCCGTTATGACGGGCTGGTGAGGCAGCTCGGTGGTCCCGACCATCCCGGCATCGGCTTTGCCATTGGGGTTGAAAGGCTGGTAGCCCTGCTGGACGAGATTAATGCAATAGATAATGACACCCCGGAACTCTTTATTGCATGGATTGGCGAAAAGGCCGAAGATAAGGTCTTTAAATGGGTTAATGAGCTCAGGAGGTCAGGACTCTGGGTCGAGATGGAGTACGGGTCAAAAGGCCTGAAGGCCCAGATGAAAAAGGCCGATCGTCTTGGGGCAAAGAGGACACTTATTATCGGAGATGATGAATTAGTAGCGGGAAAAGGAATTTTAAGGGATATGGAAACAAAGGCTCAGCTGGAAGTGGAACTGGATAATCTGGTGGAGAGGATTAAGAAAATCATAGCAAGTTAGGCCCAATGCTGATACCTGTTTCAAATACTTTGTAACGCTCAAAACTGTATGAATCCTCAGGGTTATCCGATAAGGATCTCACGTAATAAATATTCTTCATATATGTCCGGCAGGGGGTCTCTTTTCGAAGACGAGTCGTTCCGTCCCTGGTGTTTTGCATAACTCGTAGCAAATTATTTCTTCGCCTTTAAAAAGAGACCCCCTGCTGGACACGAGATCAATATTTAAGAGTATACACTTTTGTGCATTATTAAATATTTATATCAATAAAGAGAACGAGATATGGATATAGATTCTTTGAGTGACTGGAAGAGGAGCCATGACTGCGGCAGCCTAAGGATGGATGATGCGGGCAAGGATGTCCTTTTAATGGGTTGGGTCAACAGCAGGCGTGACTTGGGTAATCTGATATTCATCGATCTCCGGGACAGAGGAGGCATTACCCAGATAGTCTTTGATCCTCAGGTAAATGAAGAGGTGCATAAAAAGGCACATATACTCAGGAATGAGTGGGTAATCGCGGTTAAGGGAAAGGTTTCGCCGAGGCTGAAAGGACGGGAAAACCCCGACATGTTGACCGGGGAGATTGAACTGCTGGTGATGGAATTAAAGATCCTTAACAGGACGGAGGTCCCTCCATTTCAGGTGGACGGCATAGTGGACGCATCCGAGAACCTAAGGCTCAAATATCGATACCTGGAGTTGAGGAGAAACAAGGTCTTTCGGAACTTTAAAAGGAGACATCTTATCGCGTCACGCATAAGAAGATACCTCGATGAGAATGGTTTTATAGAGGTTGAAACCCCTTTTCTCACAAAGAGCACGCCGGAAGGGGCGAGGGACTATCTGGTCCCAAGCAGGGTAAACAAGGGCATGTTTTACGCCTTACCCCAGTCGCCCCAGCTATTTAAGCAGCTCCTGATGGTGGCCGGCTTTGACAAATATTATCAGATTGTCAGATGCTTTCGGGACGAAGATCTGAGGGCCGATCGTCAGCCGGAATTTACCCAGGTGGATCTGGAGATGTCCTTTACGGATGAAGAGGGCGTAATGAATATCTTCGAGGGGATGATGAATGTCCTTTTTCGGGATATCATGGGTAAAGGTATTGCGACGCCGATACCGCGCCTCGAATACAGAGAGGCTATGGATCGCTTCGGCACCGACAAACCGGATATCCGCTTCGGCATGGAAATCCGGGAGATCACCGATCTGGTCGGAGATTCGGATTTCATGGTCTTTAAAAACGCTGTCAAAGAGGGGGGCGTCGTAAAGGCGATCAGGGTTGAAAAGGGGGCCAAGGAGTTTTCACGGAAGGGACTGGATGAGCTGGCGCAATCCGTTACGGAGTGGGGCGCCAAGGGCCTTTCATGGATTAAAATCACGGATGACGGCTGGCAATCCTCCATAGGCAAGTTTTTTCAGGACGGGGAGAAGGAGATTATAGACCAGAGGATGGGCGCTATGCCCGGTGATCTGATTTTAATCATCTCTGATAGATCGAAGGTTGTCAACCGGGTCACTGGGGATGCTTAGGCAGGAAATAGCCAGGAGGCTGAATCTTATAAATGAAGATGAATATGCATTTGTCTGGGTCACAAGATTTCCATTGATGGAGTATAACGAGACGGAAGGGAGGCTGGAGTCGGTGCACCACCCCTTTACCGCCCCCATGGAGGAGGATATTCACCTCCTGAAGGATCAACCGGAGAAGGTGAGGGCCAGGTCCTATGACCTTGTCCTGAACGGGGTTGAGGTGGGAGGTGGAAGTATAAGAATACACAATATATCCATGCAGGAAGAAATATTCAATATACTTGGCATAACAAGGGAAGAGGCAGATCGGAAATTCGGGTTTTTCCTGGAAGCCTTAAGGTATGGGGCACCCCCGCACGGAGGGATGGCGATCGGCTTTGACCGTCTGGTGGCTGTTATGGCCGGCGTGGATTCTATCAGGGATGTGATCGCTTTTCCGAAGACGACAAGCGCCACCTGTCCATTGACCGATGCGCCTTCGATGGTGGATAGTGCCCAGCTCAGGGAATTGGCTCTTCAGCCGCTTTCCGAATAATATCCGTTTTTATCCGTCATTCCATAGGTCCAGGATTTCTTAACAGATACATATCTCTATTAGGGAATATATTTGTCGAACAGAGTATGTAATTTATTTGGATCGATCGGTTTTGACAGATAATCATTCATCCCACCTTCTATGCATTCATCACGATCTCCCTTCATGGCATGGGCGGTCAGTGCGATTATGGTAACATCGTGATTTAACACCTTTGATTGAGGGTCGCGTATGATTTTAGTGGCCTCAAACCCGTCCATCTCGGGCATCTGGACATCCATCAGAACTAAATCATAGGGAATCATCTCAAGGGCTTTGACAGCCTCATTCCCGTTCGCAACGGCATCGGCGCGGTAGCCGAATTTTTCAAGGAGACGCAGGGCCAGTTTCTGGTTGATTATATTGTCTTCCGCCAGAAGAATTCGTATTTTTTTCCTTCTTTCGTCCAGGATAGTATGGCGCGTGACAAGTTGCTCTTTATGATCATCTGCCCGCTCAGGGATTCTCGAAAGCACCGTAATGATACAATCTTGGAGCTGGGAGCGTCTGATCGGTTTTGTAAGATAGGCGTTAAACCCTATCTCCTTCACCATGGCGGCATCACCACGAATGCCCCTGGAGGTGAGCATGATTAACAGGGTGTCTTTCATGGCCGGGTTGGACTTGATTCTCCGCCCAAGCTCCACCCCGTCAATCCCGGGCATCTGCATGTCAGTTATAACAAGGTCATAGGGGGACCCAACCTTTGAAACCGCAGTCAATAATTTCAAGGCCATTTCCGCGCTCTGGGCTAAATCGAAATTGAAACCCCAGGCTTCAAGGTAACCGCCCATGATCTGGAGGTTGGTATTGCTGTCGTCTACCACGAGAATCCTTTTGTCCTTTATGTCCAGGGGAATATGATAATCCTCTTCCTTGGCAAAGGGGCTGTTTCTCAAAGACCGCCGTGAACCAGAATGTGGATCCTTTACCTAGTTCGCTCTCAGCGCCGATCGTGCCTCCCATCATCTCCGCCAGCTGTTTTGAGATGGAAAGACCAAGGCCGCTGCCTCCGTATTTACGGGTTGTCGAGGCGTCCACCTGGTGAAAGGACTTGAAAAGACTGTTTAGGTCTTCTCTGGAGATGCCTATGCCCGTGTCTTTGACGGAGAACCGTATGGTAACGTGGGTTTCGGTCTCTTTTTCCAGAGACGCGGAGATGGTGACTTCCCCTTTTTCCGTAAATTTTATGGCATTATTGGCAAGGTTGATGAGGATCTGACGCAGCCGTCCGGGATCTCCCTTTAGCAGAGACGGGATATCATGATGAATATGGTAGGTAAATTCCAGACCTTTTTCGTGCGCGCTAATTGCCGGGAGAGTCCACGGTCTCATCTATCGCGCTCCTCAGGTTGAAATCCAGTATCTCGAGCTCCATTTTTCCGGCCTCGATCTTTGAAAAATCCAGGATATCGTTTATGATTGAGAGGAGGGCGTCAGCGCTCTTTCGTATTGTATTCAGGTACTCTTTTTGCTCGGCGTTCAGCGGTGTGTCGAGCAACAGCCCGGCCATCCCGATTACGCCGTTCATTGGTGTCCTTATCTCATGGCTCATATTGGCGAGGAATTCGCTTTTGGATCTATTGGCGTCTTCCGCTGCCTGAATGGCCTCTTTGAGCTTTTCTTCCGCCTGTTTGTGGGCCGTAATATCACGAATAATACCCAGTATGAGCTTGCGGCCGCCTGATTCATATGTCGAATAGCGGATCTCAACCGGAAAGGTCGTCCCGTTCTTTCGGCGATGAACACTTTCAATTGTAATAGTCACGCCGGGAACTATTTGCTTCCACTTTTCCTCATTCTTTTCGGATACGTTAGGGTCGATATCTTTTATAGTTAGAGACAGCAATTCCTCGCGAGAGTATCCCAGGCTGTCACAGGCATACTGGTTTACTTCCAGGAGTTTACCGTCCATGCCATGCACAAAGTAGGCGTCTTTTGAATATTTGAAAAAATCTTGGAATTGAGCTTGATTTTTACGAAGTCTATCCTCTTCCTCCTTTTTTTCAGTGATGTCTTCCAGGATACTCAGCAAGGCCTCCTGCCCGTAATAGGTGATTTTAGCCTGATATATCCGAGCGAATATTGTTTTTCCGTCAGGACGCAAAATAGGCACTTCAAGATTATTCTTGGGTTTATTGTTTAAGATACCCTTATTCATACTCTTTATTTCAGAGGAAGAGACATGCGGGACAAAATCAAACATTGATTTCCCCACGATATCCTTGACATCTGAGATCCCAAGCAGTTTCGCGTATCCCTTGTTGGCGAACATAACCACTCCCTTATCCATGACAGTAATCCCGTCCGGGATGAGATCGATAATCGTTCTATATCGCTCTTCGCTCTCTTTTAATGCCTGCTCGGTCCTTTTGTGCTCCGTGATGTCAAGCTTTATATCCTGAAAGTGCTCGAAGAGTTTGTGGTATTTTTCGGAATCCTCCATCAATTCCTTATTCAGGCGTTTCAATTCCTTGACTTTTTCTTCCAGATCTTTGTAGGCAGGCTTTCTGTTCATCTGTGTTACCTCAAATATAGTTTAAAGCAGCTTTAGATATCCATAACTGAACTGAATGACAGCAAAATATTGCCTTCAATGTTTATGCTCGGTACCATATCATTATAAAAAATATCTTTTAAATAAAAATAAGATATGTGCTTTTGCGGGTATTATAGTGTTAATGCTATTGAATTGGCGTCATTCGGGGTTTAATGTATTTTGTGGCTCAAGGATTCAACCCGGAGATGAAGAGGCTGATGGAAAACCTGCCAGGTACATCATCCGGGCCTCCTTTTCCCAGGAGAGCCCGCCCTGGTGCGACCCTTTTGCATGTCATAACTCTAAACAATGCATTATTATCAAACATGGCTCTTCAGTTAGTCAAGATGTGTTTATCGGTCTGGGCCAGGGAATGACCTATATCCCAGAGGAATCCAAGGTTGTTTACAAATCAAAAGATGATAAAAAGGGAAAAACCTTTGATGCCCTTGAATGGCTTGCCGCCATGTGTTCCCATGTGCCGAATAGAGGGATAACAGATGGTCCGCAGTTATTACGGGAGCTATTACAGCAATGTAGCGCGAGGCAAGCGGAAAATATGCAAACAAGGATGAATTGATCCCCTCTATTCTGGAACCGGATGAATCATCAAAAGAGCGCCGGAAAAACTGGTCGAGGCTGATTCAAAATATCTATGAAGTTGACCCGCTGACTTGCCCGAAATGTTCCGGGGAGATGAAGGTAATCAGCGTGATAGAGGATGAGGAGGTCATAAAAAAGATCCTCAAACATTTAAATCTTGTGGGATGTAAAGGCCAGGCCGCCGCCCAAAGCCACAGGGCCGCCAAAGATAATCGAATACAGCATAGACTATTCCACCTCCCAGCTTCCTGCTTCCGATAAGTGGCTTTATGTCGACGTAGAGTATCTCTGCCGAGGCGTAGGCTCTCCGAGCCGGAGGCCTGAATCATATACCTCCTGATTTTGAAAATGGAAGATGTGGGACGAATGGTATAAGTCTACTCAATTTTCCTCAATTTTCAGTCCTTCCGTTAAGATCAAGCACACATTGACTGCCTTGGAATATGCTCCCGTGCGGTTCAGAATTCTTAAATCCAGCTGGCGAGTTTCCGCCACAACATCATGCGTCTGAATTTGCTTGACATACAAGGGCAAATTTCCTATACTCCGTTCATCAAAAAGCGTGTTCTTGTCTCTTCTCTTCATCAAAAAGCGTGTTCTGCTATGTAGATTGTCAAGCTATTTTTCGTGGAGGCCCCTTTTTCATTTTCTTTTGATTCATGGCGCTGTTTGTGGCAACGGAGTAGCAGGTTTGCTTCCTAGGCGAGAATGGGCCTCTCGGATGGCTCGTCGGAGCACAGGAAACAAACCTGCGGTGCATAAGGATATGATTGTTATCCAAGCGGAACAACCTTTACCCAGCCTGCTATTCG
>CAVZMS010000075.1:0-16047 GCA_963776085.1 uncultured delta proteobacterium | reverse complement strand
TGGCCAATTGTTCTCCGTGGTAAAGCTGTTCCGCGGTCGCACCTGCTGTAAACCCCCCTCCATGAATCCAGAACATTACCGGTAATTTCTCTGTGGCTTGTTTGGCGGGTGTCCAGACATTCAGGTAAAGACAATCTTCACTCGGTGTATAGGGTACGCTCGCCAGCGCGGGATTTGTCTGGATAGGCGGGGCGCCAAACTTATCTGCCTTACGCACTCCCTGCCATTTCGGTACAGGTTGCGGTGGACGCCACCTGAGATCGCCGATTGGCGGCGCGGCATAGGGGATTCCTCTATATACAGCAAGGCCATCTTCGACAGTGCCCTCAATAAAGCCACCTTCAATCTTCAACGTTTCCGCAGAAGTCACTCCCCCAAGTACGGTTACCGCTAAAAAAGATATTACCGCCAACATGAGACATCGATTGCCATGAAGACCACGCCGGGACATATAGCTTTCCTTTCTTGGAATATCTTTACCCTTAGAAATTATCGAACAATATCTCTATCACCAATGTTATCCAGTCTTGCCCTATTATTCCCTGCAAACTTAATTATGAAAAAGCTTCAGATCAAATGCATCCGCCATCGCCTGATTGCCTGCGTCGTTTGGATGAATGTGATCCCCGGGATCAAACTCAGGCCTTATCCGAACAGGCCGCGACGGATCCCGGATCACGGCGTCAAAATCAACAACCGCGTCAAAAAGGCCGCATGTCCTGATCCATTCATTGACAGCCTGCCTGATCTTCTCACCGCGTTCCGACATGGTGGGAACGCCTTCCTCAGGCGTAAGTGTTGCCCCTATTACCTTTATTCCGTGGGTGTGTGAACGTTCTATGATCTGTTTATATCCGGCGATTAACTCATCGCTCGTAAGCGCTTCAGGCCCCTCCATCCATCCGCGAATATTTATGTCATTGATACCCTCCAGCAGGATAACCCATTTAACGCCTGCGATGCTCAGCACATCCCTGTCGAATCGGGCAAGGGCGCTGATCCCCGCGCCGTCGCGCAGCACCTGATTTCCCGAAATACCCTGGTTTACAACGGATATTTGTCTTGTGCCGGGGGTGTCATTCAGACGTTTTGCAAGCAGGGCCGGCCATGCCTTGTTTGCGTCCGGCGTGGTGGAAAATCCGTCGGTGATGGAATCGCCAAGGGCAACAACAGTAAATGCTTCTTCGGGCGCAAGGACATCGATGCCGGCGATCCAGAAATATGCAAATGTAGTATCGGGATCGGGCATGATTTCATGTCCTGCTGTATCCCCTTTGGATATATAGGCGGTGTGAAGTCCCAGCATGTGATTTGTCGGTGTGCCTGTTTCATCGGGAAAATAGATTGATATGGCCAGATCGGTAAATGGAGAAACCTCCATATCTATCGGGTCACTCACAAGAAGCACACCGGGCAGAAGCATACATGAAGACTTGCCGCTAAAGGTGATTTCATGATCTGTTCCCTGAACGATTGCCCCATTTGATTTATAAATCGCAATATGGGCTGAGCCGACCTGAACCGGAGGGCGGCTCAATGAGCTTGAGAGGTTTACCCGGATCTTACTGCCGCCGATACTGGTTCGGACAACCATCCTTACTGTACGGTCTTTAAGGTCTGAAGGCATATAAAATATGGTCGGATTGCTTCCGCGTTCACCGGGTTTGGTGGCGGAGTGTTCTGTTGCGGGAGTTTAATATTAGGAGGCAGATTTATTTTTGGAAACGCCACCTCATCCAGTTGCTGGGCTGTCGCCCATGTACATACCCACTTTTCGCCGCTTTTTTGGCTGTCAACAGATTGAGAATTTGCCGGAAACGGCATAAGGAGGATGACAACAAAAACGATGTATTTTCTTATCAAATTCATATTGGCCCGAATCCTTTCTAAGGAAATTTATCCGCCTATCCTTCGTCAGCCCTTTTGAGAACTCATCACCGCCGGAGGTGGAGATTAAAACATTTTTGCAGCCCGCAATAACGGGCATGCCGACGATTGTCAACTGCTCCAGGGCTTTTCCGCGGCGGCGCGCTCGCCCGCGATGCGGCCAAAGACAATGCACTCCAGGACATTGCCGCCGCCCTGGTAGTGGTAACTGTATATAGATCCAAGTTCGCCGGCCGAATACAGCCGTGGAATCGGCTTGCGGTTGGTATCCAGCACCTGGGCGTTGCTGTTGCGGCGCGGGCCTCCCTGGGTGTTGGTGAAGGCCGGGACGAACTCTGCGGCGTAATAGGGCGGAGTCTGAATCGGCGCCATCCTTTTTGCATCCCGGCCGAATTCCGAATCATTTCCTTCCGCACACGATTTATTCCAGGTACTCACGGTTTTTTCGAGCGTGTCCGGATCCTTGCCTATTTTCGCGGCCAGTTCTTTCAGAGTATCGGCCTTTACAATCCAGCCTTTTTCAATTTCCGCGCTGCTGTCGGGGCTCCACTTGTATTTTTCAATCTCATACCACCAGCAGAAGAAATATTCGGGCGGGTAAAGCGGCCCGCTCTTTCTCATTGTTTCATCAAAGACACAGTGCACGGGCAGCGGCGTGGGGACATGGATATAAATGCCGTGAAAAGGTATTTTGCCGTGTTTCGTGAAGTAGGTTTCGTTGGTAAATCTGGTGGCGTCCTTCGCGATCCAGATCCAGCCGTTCCCCGGAGGAGAGAAGGAGTAGCCGAAGGCCCAATCCTTACCCGGGATCCTGAAATTGAAATCCGGACCCGCCTGGTTGTCCATGTGCCAGAGATCCGCGCCGATGGCCATGGCCATCCGGATCCCGTCACCGGTATTATAGGGACTGCCCTTCGGATACCCGCAAGGCATGCCGAGGTAATCGCGGATCATCTCCTGGTTGTTTTCAAAACCTCCCGTGCACAGGACTACCGCTTTCTTTGCCTTAACGTAGACCTTCTTGCCGTGGTTTTCCGCAACCACGCCCCGGACCTCTCCGGTTTTAACGTCCCGGATCAATTCCACCGCAGGCATCTCATACTGAACCCTGACTATTTCTTTTGAGGGCGTTCTCCATTGAGCAGAAGCCAGAGCCGTTGATACCCGTTTCCGAGCTTGGACCAGCAGACGTTTCCGGCGCCGCCCGGGAATTCCGGGTATTCGCCCGGTGTTGGTATCGTCCTCATATCCGCGCCCATCTCTGTGAGCCATTCCGTTACATGAATGGAGTGTTTGTGGAAGACCTCCGGTGACGTCGTCCGGAATAGGATACCCGTCGCTCATTGCCTTTTGATACTCGACGCTTTTGTTGAAATCGGAAGGGCACCAGTAACCCTGCCCGCTGACGCGCGTGTTGCCTCCGGCATGCGCTTCCGATGCCTTTTCCAGTATGAGAACATCCGCACCCTGATCCCGGGCGGTTATGGCGGTCATGAGACCGGCGCCGCCTATGCCAAGAACGACGACATCGGCCTCATAATCCCACTTCTTAACCTGATCGGATTGAGTTGCTCCGGCTTCAACTGCGCCAAGCCCGGCCAGCGTGGCTGAGCCAATTCCTGTTGCGGCAGCTTTGAGAAAGATTCTTCTCGATATTTTCATAATTCCCTCCTTTTTTCTGACTGGTTGTTAATGATTGATGAAGCCTTTCTTCAAATCTCTGCTTATATTTCCTCAGTAGCTCTCGCTATATCGCGTCACCGATGGAGGTGACGGTCAAAAAATTTGGCGATCACATCATAGATTACTTTTCCGGGATGTCATTGGACGGAGATTCTTCCGTGCGGCGCCACTCGAAGTAGGCGTCGAGCTCCCTGAGCCCCTCCTCGTGAACCACCGGGCCCGCATGGGCTGTGTCCGCAAGGAAAGTGCATGGCCTGAGGTCTTGCATTGCTGTAGGCCGGCCAATCGGGCAGACCCGGGCCATTGGGATCACCGTTCTTGGCAAAGTTGGTCCAATATGTAGTGATTATTTCCGACATGGCCCGATCCGAAGCGTTCTCCTGCGGACGTCCGGGCAGATCCGAACTGCTGAAAGACAAGGGGCATTTCATCGCTGTGTGCCGCGCCAAAGCCTGCCCTGGGAGAATCGGCGGGATATTCCGGATGATGGTCAAAGTAGTAGAGGAAGGCTTTTGATTTGCCGGTCTTCGATTGCAGGCGGGCCCACGTCCACGTATGCCAGCCGAAGGCTGTGTCTCGGATCAGATCCCGTGCTGTTTTCGCCAGGGTCCCTTCTCCGGCCGGATAGAGCGCAAGAAGCCTTTCGGCAAAACTGCCGTAACGCTGACGCACGCTCTCAATGTAGGCTTCTGGCGTACGCGCTGCCGGGAAAGCTGCTCCCTCATCGGAGTTATAGCCCACCAGGATCGGGGTATCGTTATATTTCCCGGCCTGGTAGAGTCTGTATTGGTCGTCCGGAATAATCCACCCGTCCATCACGGGCCAGGCCACACCCTCGCCTGGCATTGAGGTCATCAGTTTGTCGGGCGGAAGCTTGCGCAGATCCGCCGCGCTGGAAGCGCCTGCTTTAAGCGCCCACTTCTCACCTGCCCGCTCGGCATCGGCCAGTGACTGCACGTTCTCACCGGGCCCTCCCCCGCTGCGGATCGGTCCGAAAGAGCCGCCGCTCTGGGAGATTGCTCCGTGAAACAGGCCCTTGGCAAGGGGCGAAGCGCAGAGCATACTCACAGCAATGCCTCCGGCAGACTCGCCGAATATGGTTACTCGCCCGGGATCACCGCCGAAGGCGGAAATGTTCCTCTGTACCCACTTGAGAGCTGCAATCATATCAAGCAGACCGTAGTTGCCCGATACATGCCTTTCGTTTTCAGCGCTCAAAGCAGGATGTGCCAGAAAACCAAAGGCTCCGAGCCGGTAGCCGATTGAAACTACGACAACTCCCTTTTTTGCCAGATTCTCGCCATGGTACAGTTGTTCCGCAGTAGCACCCGCAATAAAACCGCCGCCATGAATCCAGAACATAACAGCCAACCGGTCTTTACCGCTCCTGGCCGGTGTCCAGACATTGAGATACAGACAGTCCTCGCTGTGGGCGGGCAAGTTCGCAATTGCCGGATTCGACTGTATGCATGCCCGGCCGAACTCGTTGGCCGCTCGCACTCCATCCCATTTCGGTGCAGGCAGGGGAGCCCGCCAGCGAAGGTCTCCAATGGGCGGAGCAGCATAGGGGATGCCCCGGTACACGGAGAGACCATCTTCAACCGTACCTTGAATCAAACCGCTCTCGATTTTGACAGGTTCGGCGCAAACCGCATCCTGCACCAATATCAGCGCGGTTAACAAGAATATCATGATCAAAAGAGTGCAATTGCGGCATAAATTACGAACTAACATGGTGGCCTCCCTTTTTGGTTTATTTATTGGCAGTCAAGCGCGTGTGCCGGATTGTTCGTCACAACTCAATCTGCAACCCATTGTATGATTTTAAGGGATTCAAAACTGGATGGCAATATTACTTCCTGGAAGGTTAATTGTCAAGGATGTAAATATTACAGATATTGTGCATTTGTAATAACAACTTATAAGACCATGATTGTGCATCATGGAATATTTGTCAAAAAACTTTCAATTAAACACTATGGGATTTACCGTGTATTCACTTGAAATCATTATATTAAAACAATAGGGGTTAACCATAAAAGAAAATGCATTGACATTAGTAAATACATTCTGGTAGTGATTGAATGTAAATATGTAATATTCATTTTGCTGCCAAAATGAAAAATATTTCCGGATACATACCGATTATTCGCCGGAATGCGCAACCGAGGGAAAGGGAAAACCATGAAAAACCAGGTCCAGTTGATTACCTATGTCGACCGCCTTTCCGGCGGAGATTTCGCCAGGTTAAATCAACTGTTAAAAGGGCCGCTGGCTGGAGTCTTCGGCGGAGCGCACCTGTTGCCTTTCTATACCCCTATTGACGGCGCCGATGCCGGATTTGACCCGATCGACCATGCTCAGGTGGACGCGCGCCTGGGTACCTGGGAGGATGTGCGTGCATTGTCCGGCACTGTTGAGCTGGTCGCTGATCTTATTGTGAACCACATGTCCTCGTCATCCCCACAATTCCTTGATTTCTCGAAGAAGGGGCCGGCTTCGCAGTACGCGGGCATGTTCCTCACTTTCGACCGGGTTTTCCCGCAGGGAGCGCGGGAATCGGATATCCTTAGTATCTATCGTCCACGCCCTACACTTCCTTTCAGTCCTGTCGCCCTGGCCTCAGGCGAGAGGAAATTATTTTGGACTACATTTAATCCTGAACAGGTGGATATTGACGTCCGCCACCCTCAGGCGGAAGCGTATCTTGATTCGATCCTTCGGAAGTTTCAGGCCGCGGGTATAAAGATGATACGGATCGACGCCGTCGGGTATGCAATCAAAAGACCCGGAACCAGCTGTTTCATGATCCCTGAAACCTTTGACTTTATTGCCGAACTGACGGGAAAGGCCCATACGTTCGGCATTGAGGTCCTGGTCGAAATTCACAGCCATTATCTGAAGCAGGTCGAAATCGCCCGCCAGGTTGACTGGGTTTACGATTTTGCACTGCCGCCGCTGGTGCTGCACGCGCTTTTTAACTGCGACTCCCGTCCGCTGGCGCGATGGCTTTCCATCAGTCCGCGAAATGCCGTAACCGTCCTGGACACGCACGACGGCATCGGGGTCATTGATGTGGGCGCTGATGATAGCGGAGAACCGGGCCTGCTTTCGCCGGAAGAAATCGACAGTCTCGTGGAGACTATCCACCTGCGAAGCGGGGGACAGAGTAAAAAAGCAACCGGGGCCGCGGCCAACAACCTGGATCTTTACCAGGTGAACTGCACATTTCTTGATGCCCTGGGAGGTCGGGAAGCAGACTATCTGATTGCCCGGGCCCTTCAGTTCTTCGCCCCCGGGATCCCGCAGGTCTATTATGTCGGTCTTCTGGGAGGCACGAACGATATGGAGCTTCTTGGCCGCACCGGAGTGGGACGCGACATCAACCGGCACTATTACACAATTGCGGAAATCGAAACCGCACTCAGACGGCCGTTGGTGCAAAAACATATTGAGCTGATTCGCCTCCGGAATACGCACCCTGCGTTCAAAGGCGAATTCCATGTAGAGGCATCGGAAGAGAACCTGTTAGAAATGAAGTGGAAGCAGAATGAACACTGGATAAAGCTGCATGCGGACTTATCTGTCCCGTTCGCTTCCATAACAGGCTCAGATCTGAAAGTGACTATAGAGTATTGAGCTATGTCTTATTCCATTGGTCAAGTCTTTTGACAGGTAATGATGATAAAGGAGATTGGTAAGGTCCAAGGAGTCCTGGTATTTGCATAAGTATTTTCCTTGCGCCTTGAGCCTTGAACCTTGTGCCTATTTTTAAACTTACAGAGGTATTCTCATGAGCTTACCAACATCACAAAAACACAATCTGACTGCAATCAAGTGGCTCACATTTATGATGTTCATGATGTTTGCCATGACCACTGATTCCGTAGGCGTCATCATCCCTGAGGTCATCAAGGAATTCAATCTGAGCATGACGGCCGCAGGGGCCTTCCACTATGCCAATATGATAGCGATCGCGCTGGCGGCAATTTTCCTCGGGTATCTGGCCGATAAGCTCGGCCGCAAGAAGACCATCATTCTCGGGCTGGTTCTTTTCGCGCTTAACTCCTATCTTTTTGCGTTGGGGAACACCTTTCTGTTTTTCCTTGTACTGCTTGTCATCTCCGGAGCGGCGATCGGCATATTCAAGACCGGAGCTCTGGCCCTTGTCGGCGACATTTCGCCTTCCACCTCGGAGCATACCGCTACCATGAACACTGTTGAAGGCTTCTTTGGTGTAGGAGCGATCATCGGACCGGCAATAGTGACAAGGCTCCTGTCGGGCGGATTCTCCTGGAAATGGCTGTACATAATCGCGGGAACAATCTGCGTTCTGCTGATCGTAACAGCCTTGCTGGTGAAATACCCAAAGACAGTGAAGACAATGGATGAGCCGATCGACTTCAAGCGCACGCTGGGCATGATGAAGAATCCTTACGCATTGGGGTTTTCTCTGGGGATATTTCTTTATGTCGCGGCGGAGTGCGCGGTGTACGTCTGGATGCCGACACTCCTGACGGGCTATACGGGCTCTTTTGCCTTTATGGCCGCATACGCCATCTCCGTATTCTTCATCCTGCGTGCTGTCGGCCGTTTCCTGGGGGCGTGGATACTCGCGCGTTACAGATGGACGTCCGTAATGGTCTTATTCAGCCTGGCGATTCTTATCTGTTTTACCGGCGCGATTGCCGGCGGTCTGTCCTACGCCATCTGGCTGCTGCCGCTATCGGGGCTCTTCATGTCCATGATCTATCCGACACTTAACTCCAAGGGCATCAGCTGCTTTCCGAAAACGGAGCATGGCGCCGTCGCCGGTGTGATCCTGTTTTTCACCTGCGCCGCTGCCGCTGTCGGACCCTTGGCCATGGGGGCTGTCAGCGACATATTCGGTCATCCCAAATACGGCTTTATCCTTGCGACAATTTTTGCAGGCCTCCTTTTTGCTGGGTTGCTTTTGAACTGGATATTTAACCCTGCCAGCAAGGCTGGCAGAGCTAGATTCCAGTGAGTATTAATAAATTGGAAAGGAGTTAAAGATGAAAATTAAAGTCACAGCATTTCTTCTATTTTGTATGCTCTTCAGTATACCTGCACAATCTCAGCTGGTAGAAGAGTTCAATCCGCCCCAATCCAATTGCTGCCTGCCAATGGTTGCCAGGAGTCTTGCAGATCAGCTGCTGGACTGGAATCAGCTTAGTAGATACAAGGATGCAAACCAGGAGCTTAAAAAGAAACCCCACGATCCAAAGAGAGTATTGTTCATGGGAGACTCCATTACGGACTTCTGGAAACTCGCCGAGTACTTTCCCGGTAAGCCTTATGTCAACCGCGGCATAAGCGGCCAGACTACACCCCAGATGCTGGTCCGCATGTATCCCGATGTAATCGAGCATAAACCTGCGGCTATGGTTGTTTTAGCCGGGATCAATGATATTTCCCAAAACACCGGTCCTGCCACAGCAGAGATGGTAGAACAGAACATAATGGCCATGACCGACATTGCTCAGCATAATGGTATAAAAGTCATATTATGCTCGATTCTGCCCATAAGCGATTATGCCTTTATAAAGCAGCAGGCCAGTGGCAAGGTAAATCCCTACATGAAAATTCCGGTTACAGCTACCCATCCGCCTGAAGACATCCTGAAGCTGAATGCATGGATGAAGGACTATGCTTCAAAGGTGAATGCAATCTATATGGATTACTTCAGTGCACTGGTGGACGAAAAGGGCTGGTTAAAGGAAAACTGTTCGGTTGACGGTATCCACCCAAATGCCGAAGGGTATAAGATAATGACAAAGATAGTTGAAGAAGTCGATAGAAAAGGCTCTCAGGTAGTCAGATTTCGGCCTGTATTTTCCTGGCTGCAATTATCTCTTTATCAGATGGAGTTAAAAATGGAAAAATCCATAACCATTGTATTGACAGTCCTTATCCTGATCTTCGCCTGTGGCGCATCAGCTCAAAATGCTGATCTGCATTTCAAGGCAGGCGCCGCAAAAGTCGATATTACTCCTGATGAGAGTAAACTGCCTGAAAATATTGATGGGATACTGGACAGGCTTTACTCAAGGGCTATTGTTGTGGAAAACGGTGTCACGAGCGCAGCCCTTGTTACGGTTGATACCGGTATTATTTTTGAGCAGGTCTGGAAAAACGTGACGCAGAGAATTGAGGAAGAACTCGGTATCCCGGCTCAGAATATATTGCTTACCCCAACCCATACCCACAGCGGTGTCATGTGGGCGGATCCTGATTTAGAAGACAACATATTCAAGTCAGTAAAAATGGCGAAGGAAAAACTCCAGCCCGCGCGCATAGGCTACGGGACAGGTGTATCCTACCTGAACGTCAATCGTAACATCATCGATCCCAGGACGAGGCGCTGGTGGGAGGGACCTAATTATGACGGTCCATCGGATAAAACCGTAGCGGTGGTAAAGTTCGAGTCGATCAATGGTGAACCGATTGCGGTATATTACAACTACGCGATGCATGCGGTGACTGTGGGTCAATTGGACAGAATCAGCTCGGATGCGCCGGGCGTCGCCTCAAGGTACATCGAGGATTCTTTTGACGGCAAGATCGTTGCCGTGTGGTCCACGGGCGCCTGCGGGGACCAGAATCCGATCTATTTCCAGCAGACCTACGATCTGCGCGAAATACGGATCAAGGATTACGCAAAACGCGGGGTCGACATCAGCAATGCAATGCCTCCCGGAGGGCAGGGTTTGAACAAGCAGGATCCCACGGTTATCAAGTTGATGAACCAGCAAAAGCAGATGATCCTTTCCATGGGGCAGTTTCTGGGTGAAGAGGTCATGCACGTAATGCGGGGCATGGAACGCATGTCGACCGGCGGGAAAATATTCGGAAGCCAGAAAATGGTCAGCTTTCCCGGCCGGGACAGGACAAACGAAGGCCGCGCAGGATTCGAGGGGACCTACAAAGACGGGGACCCGGTTGAACTTCGTTTGGGGCTTCTGTTGATCGACGACATCGCGTTCGGAACCGTCGATGCTGAGGTGTTCAACCTGATCGCCCAGAGACTGAAAAAAGAATCTCCATTTGCCAGAACCATGATGGTCACGCTGACAAATGGAATGGCCAATTCCGGATACATACCGAATGACGCGGCCTTCGGCTATCTCACTTTTGAGGTGCTATCGTCGCGATGTAAGCCCGGATATGCGGAAAACGCCATCGTCAATGGAATCCTGGACCTTATTCCTGATTTACCTTGACGGGCACAATTTGGGCACAGTATTAAGTGATATAATCTGAAATAATATCTAGTTTCCTATAAAAATATACCTCATCAAGTTAATATATGTTGGAGATATATCAAATTTTAGAGGGGATAGGATCCCGGCGGTACATAGCAGATATAACAAATCGACCAGCATAAAAGATGGAGTGAATACTAATTTGTGTATTCTAAACTTTGTCGATATTATAGACTAGATAATGTAGTAAAAATAGATTAGGATAATAATTACATTCACTTATAGCACAATTGTAGACTTTTATTCTATGATGTGCGATCCAAATTGAGGAGGAGCCGATGGAAGCGGAAAAGAAATGGACGGACCTTATCCCGGCAGAGAAGCGCGAGCAGAGGTATCAATGGTGGCTTAATCCCGACATAAAATTCGTCAGCCCTGAGGCTGAGAAAAACTACAAGGCACGAGCCCTGAGGTTTATCAATGCCTACCGCGTTGAAAAGCCGGACCGGGTACCCGTTTCGCTGCCCGTAGGCAACTGGCCCGCTTACCTGGCCGGCACAGACCTGCACACCGTCATGTACGACTACGACAAGCTCCGGGACGCCTGGAAGAAGTTCTACGACAATTTTGAAACCGACACGGCCATAACACCCGGAATGGTCCTCCCCGCAAGAGTCTACGAGCTGCTGGATTACAAGCTCTATTCATGGCCGGGACACGGCCTTCCCAAAACCGCCAGCGGAATCCAGTTCGTCGAAGGCGAGTATATGAAGGAGAACGAATACGATCTCCTCATCAAAGATCCTTCCGATTTCTGGATGCGCGTTTACGTCCCCCGCGTCTTCGGCACATTCGAACCGTGGAAATTCATGTCGCCCTTTACGAGCATCATCGAAGGACCCGGCTTCTGGTTCCTGCCTTATACAAGACCCGACATGCAGGCCGCGACTCAAAGGTTGCTCGAAATAGGCAAGGAGCTGTCGGTATGGGCGAAAATGATCGGAGAATTCAGCAACTGGGCACAGGAATCCGGATATCCGGCGGGAAAGCTGCTCCTGGCCAAGGCTCCTTTTGACACAATCGGAGACACGCTGCGTGGCACCAAAGGCATCATCAAGGATATGTTCAGGCAGCCGGAAAAACTTCTGGAAGCCATCGATGTGGTCACAGACTTCACCATCAAGCAGACCATCGAAGCTGCCAACGCCACGCAGGCAATCTCGGCGATGTTCCCGTTGCATAAGGGCGCCGACGGATTCATGTCTCCAAAACAGTTTGAGAAATTTTACTGGCCGTCGCTTAAAAAAGTTATTGATGCGCTCCTCAAAGAAGGAATCCGGTCGGAGCTTTTCGCCGAAGGGACCTACACGTCGCGGCTGGAAACCGTCAATGAATTCGCCAAGGGCGACGTCGGCTGGCTGTTTGATAAAACGGATATGGCTCTGGCCAAGAAGATCCTTGGAAAAACATGCTGTATCTCCGGAAATGTGCCATCTTCGATAATGGTCACAGGAGGTCCTAAAGAAGTTAAAGAGTATTGCCGGAAGATAATAGACATTTGCGCGCCCGGCGGAGGCTTTATTCTGTCCGGCGGCGCTCATGTTGATCAGGGAAATCCGGACAACCTGCGTGCCATGATGGAGGCGGCAAAGGAATACGGCAAGTATAAATAACATGTTTTGAATGTTTTAGCGTCATTTTCTGCGCTCATCGTCCTCGCTCGGATGCCCCGCATGGCCCCCCCTCGCCTATCGTGAGCTACCCTGCGTAAGAGGGAACGTTGGTTCCAAAACAATCTATAGAAATCATATAAGGTGGCATTTGATCTTACAAATCAGGATAAGAACTTCAGATTATTTCATATATTGCAGATTAATTTGGGTAGCCTACAATTCCCTAAAAATTTAGTTTTATAAATCAAATCTCAACTTTGTCTTTCTCCCAATATTTTGATATAAATGTCTCAAATTGGAACAGATCCAAATTATCTGTCAGCCGGATAATATATTGTGTAATATTAAAAGATAAAAAATGAAATTAAATTACCTTATAATCATTATTACGCTTTCTTGCATTCTGATTTTGAATTCATCTAATCTTAATGCACAAACAATTGCTTTTCAAAGAAGTGATAATGAAATATGGATAGCTGATAAAAATGGGGACAACCTCCAATTTGTTTGCAAAGGCAGGGACCCTGATATCAGTCCAAATGGCAAATACATTGCTTTTACTGCAGGTAACGGTCTCGGTTACGTCAATATAAAATCAAAGGAAATACAAATCTTTAAATCAATACAAGCGTATAGAAGCTTTGGACCTAAATGGTCTCCAAATAGCAATATGATCGCATTTATGTGCCTGAGTATACCTCATCCTTGGGGTATAGGTATTGTTGATTTGGAGGATACATATTTTCATATATTAAATGAAGATGGTAGCACTGAATATGCACGGAGGCCTTCATGGGATCTGGAAGGTAGATATATTTTATGTCATGGTGATGGAAATATATTAAAGATCGATCTTAATGGAAACATAATAAGTAAAATCCCTTATAACAATATTTTCTCGTCATATGGAATTGCTAATGGTACCAGATTAAGTCTATCAAGTGACGGTAATTATCTGCTGTTCGATGCAATGGTCGAGAATGAAACTCTAAAAGGACTTCATGAACCTCCAATTGCTATTTTTATTCACAATCTATTAACAGGTAAGACGACCAGAGTCACTCCTGCCGGTATTGGCGCTTTACGACCTTGTTGGATGTCCGACAATAAGATTATTTTCGAGGGTTTCACAGAAGACGATATCAGAGGACATCAAGGGAAATATGAATATGAGATAGACATCAATAGAGGCATTTACAGTATTGACATTGACGGAAATAATATGAAAAAGCTAATTGAAAATGGCAGCGAACCGTCATTTTCCTATGGTTTTATGGCTGAACCAGAAAAATAAATATAACTATTTTTACAGCGGATCGGTGATGCCACCCACTGAAAAACATGTTAAACACTTCATTTGGTAGTCTAAATAAAATTCAACATCCCCAAAGTTTAGACTACGATAAGCTGTTGGTAGCAAAACCTAATTTTGGTAGGGATATTAATTGGTTATGTGCTTTTATAGTAATCTGTTTTTTTAACACTGTCAACACTTTTCCCTAAGGGGATCTTCGCATCACCTCCTCCATGGCCTTAAAGTAATCCCTTTGCACCTTGAGATTGGACACCGTGCAGTACCTCTGAGTCGTCTTTATCCTGGTATGCCCTAAGAGGTCCTGTATGGTCACCAGATCAGCGTCCGCATTAAGAAGCTGTGTGGCCATCGTGTGCCTAAGCTGGTGACAGCAAACCTTTATCCTGGCCCTTCCTGCATAGTATTCCATACGTTTCCGTATCCCTCTGGCTGATATCCCCTTCCCGGAGTAAGTTCCCTTCTCAACGAGAAAGAGATTCTTCGTCCTCATCGAGATCCTTACCCTGAGGTATCGAACCAGGGCATCAAGGGCATCATTGCTGATGTATACAACACGGCCCTTTCCCCCCTTTCCTTTCGCTACTATGATCTTTCGCCGCTTCAAGTCCAGGGCGCCTATTGTGAGATTGGCCACCTCTTCAAGGCGCAGTCCGCATCTGAGCATCAGCATGAAGATGGCCCGATCCCTGGGCTTCTTTATAACCTCAAAGAGCCTCCCTACCTCTTCATCCCTTAAGTAGCGTGGAAGGGGCCTGGGCAGGCGCAGGGCATACCCCCTCTTGACCGGATTAGGGATTGCGATCCCTTCCTCATCACGAAGATACCCATAGAATCCCCGGATGCCATCCAGATAGCAGTTGATGGTCTTAGGCTGGAGCCCTTGCCCCGACAGTACATCGATGTACTCCAGGATCTTTTTGTTTGTCACCTCCTCGACAGACACGTCCAGCCAGAGCACAAAATGCCTAATGGTGCTCATGTAGTCGCTGATCGTGTGAGGAGAGTAGTTGCGTCTTTTCAAGAAACGCCGATAGTTCACTATCCAGTTGATAATCTCCATTGATCTCACCCCTTTCTATGATGGCCATGGCTTTAAAGTACTCCTCCTCCCTGGTCCTGTCCGTGAGCCTTGCATAACGCCTCGTCATCTCTATGGTACTGTGCCCCAATAACTGCTGAACACACTCAAGCCTCATGCCGGCATTGAGCAGTTCGGTGGCACAGGTGTGGCGCAGACAGTGTATGGTGTGTCCCTTATGGGATATCCCCGCTTTTTGAAGATGCTTCATAAACATTACGCGGACCGCCTGATATGAGATGCTGTGCCGTTTTCCCTGGGAGTAGAAGAGGAAGGCCTTATGTGGATCACGCACCTTTAACCAGGCCTCCAATGCCTTTATGGCATCATCACTAAGATAAACAACCCTCCCCACCCGGGTCTTCTCCCCCTCATAGATCTCTATCCGCCTTTCCTTGATGTTCACATCCTCAACAATCGTATTGAGCAACTCCCCAACCCTCATCCCTGTCCTCAGCAATATCAGTATCATGGCCCTATCCCTAACACCTTCAACCACACCAATAAGCTGTCTTACATCATCCGGATCCATGGCGCGAGGAAGGGCATCAGGCAGTTTGATAGACATCTTCCTGCCCAGCAGGTCCATAGGCAGCACACCCCTTTCAATCATAAACCGCAGAAAGGCCTTCAGCATGCCTAAACGCATATCCACTGAGGATATCTTCATGCCTCTATCCTCCTCATGCTCTATCCATCCTTCAATGTCCTGCCGTGTGATCCCCTCAAGATGTACTTTGCCTCCTTCCTGGATGAAGGATATGAATGAATCAATAGCATTCAATGAGTTCTTAATTGTGTTGGGTCTTAAGCTCCGTCGGTACTGGTCCCTGAGGTATGCCTCAATATGATCTTTTCCAACCAGTCCCTTTCCCGAAAGCCTTTTAAGGGCCATATCAAGACCGCGACGATTTTCCTTGTACCAGCTATAGCTGCGGGGAGATAATGTTTGTAGTAGTTTTAAGTGCGACTGGGGATTAAAATCGACCTCAACGCTCTGGTTTAGATCAACATAAAAGGGGTTGGCATTGGCCTGTAAATGCAATGCCGGCAAAACTTCATGATTTGATTTGCTTATTTCCTGGGTCATATCTATCTCCTTTTGTTTCCCTTAATAAAATCAGATAGATGTTGACCATTAACCGCTTAAGTGTCAATTTCCATTTTGTTACCGCCAGCGATAAG
>CAVZMS010000074.1:0-9718 GCA_963776085.1 uncultured delta proteobacterium | reverse complement strand
TGGTACTCACCGTTGAGGCCGATTCGCTATAGATAAGAGGAACATCCGGATGTGTTTCACGGAACCGGCCATACCGCCGCATATAGTTGTAGCCAACCACATCCAGGGCATCGAGAACATTGTTATCTCCGTCGGCCGGATTGTCATTGCCGATCGCTACCGGGCGTGTTGGATCATACTTCAACACGAAATCGCGCATAAAGGAAACACGCTCAGAGGTCTTTCCCCAGCCCTGTTCACCGGTCCAAACCTCGTTTCCGATCGACCACACGATTACGCTGGGATGATTCCGGTCGCGTATAACAAAGTTTTTAATCTGCCTTTCACCGAATGTCTCTAGTGGCTCTTCGGTCACATGGTCAGCCGTACCTTCCCATTTATCGAACGCCTCATTCCAGACGATAATTCCCATGCGGTCGCAGAGGTCAAGCACTTCAGGTGCAGGCGGATTATGGCTGGTGCGGAGGGCGTTGACACCCATTTCCTGCATAATCTCAAGCTGGCGTTCCATGGCCCGCTTGTTGAAAGCAGCGCCAAGCGGCCCCTGGTCATGATGAAGGTTCACTCCCTTCAACTGTACCCTTCGACCGTTAAGGTAAAAACCGTCATCGGCCGTGAATCGGAATGATCGGATACCGAAGGGTACTGTTTCGGAGTCCACTTTGTGTCCATCTACAGATACGATGATTTCAGCCCTGTAAAGTTCCGGATTTTTTATATCCCAGCGGCGCGGATTTGAAATATCCAATGTCTGAACCGCATCGGAGGTGCCGCCGGAGGTAAGTAAGATTGACACCATCCCTTTTGCAGCCTGGATACCATCGGGATCAATCAATGTGATTGCAACATCCGCGGTGATATTTGAATCAAGATGATTTTCAACCGTCACGGCAATCTTTACTGCAGCGGAGTCTTCCCTAATAGAAGGTGTAGTCACGAAGGCGCCCCAATGAGCGATGTGTACCGGTTCGGAGATTGTCATGGTCACTTTTCGGTAGATACCTGCCCCGGGATACCAGCGCGAACGATGGCGACGAGTATCAGCGACGACCGCGATCAAGTTCGATTCCCCGAATTTCACGTAGGGTGTGGCATCGATTCGAAAAGAGTTATACCCGTAATCCCATTCACCCGCGAGTTGCCCGTTTACATAGACCATGGGGAATGCCATTACTCCGTCAAAATCAAAGTACACCCGGCGACCTGCGTTATTGGCATCAAGGGTGAATGTCTTGCGGTAATACCCTACACCTTTCCATGGGAGTTTGCCTGTAGATCCATCTCCCGCGGGATCAAAAGGCCCTGCAATTGCCCAGTCGTGAGGAAGTTGCACCGGTTCCCATCCGGCATCATCAAAATTCAAACGGATTGCCTCTTCGGCCTGTTCCCCCTTCTTAAACAGCCAGTCATTGTTGAAGTCCAACGTTATCCTCGGTGATGTACTCGTCTTACAGCAGGAAATCGATAGTGTGAAAAGAAAGAAACATAAAAATGAAATCCATCGTACGAATCTTGTGGTGTTGATCCGCCTGGCTGCTTTTCGTGGATAGGGTTCGATCATCGTATCTTCCCGTGTTTAATATTGCATCATTCGGTAATTCAAAGATTTGTCAGGCCCGTTTTTCTTCTATGGCGGAAACCCCCTGCATTCGAATTATAAGAGACAAGACACAATCACCCCCGAATATTTCCTCCATAAGCTTCGAATAATCCTCGAAGTGATCTTTATGGATATATACCTGAATGGTACCTGCAAATCCTCCCCCGTGAATACGGGACACACCGTGACCCTGAGGCTGGAAAAAATCGTTGGATACTCCGATCGCCAGAGCTGCCGGCTGGTCTTTCCCTAAGTTCCCTGGTGGGATAGTGTTCTGAAGCATGCTGCTTGACGAAGCGCCGCTTTCGGCCACTAAACGCAGGTAGATGTCGAAATTTCCGGCTTTTAGAGCATCCGCCATCATTCCAACACGATGATTCTCGGCAAAGAAGTGCAGCGCCCTGAGTACCGCCCGGTCTCCCGCCTTTGATCTGACCATACCGATGTTTTCATGAAACCTTTCTTCTCCGACTTCCCGTAATGTATTTTTTCCGAATAAAGATGCCACCTGTTTCATCTCGATGGGAATGGATGCATAAGCCGGGGTTAAATCCGCGTGGCTTGCCCCGGTATAGACAACCGCCAGGATATAATTCGATTGAGTAAAATCCATGGGAATTTTTTCAACAACCGGATTCTCATTATCCTGGAAATCGATTGCCAGGACACCGCCTACAGCGCACGCCAGCTGATCCATCAGACCGCAAGGTTTATCAAAATAGATATTCTCAGCGTATTGTCCGATTTTTGCCAGGATTACAGGATCTATACGGCTTCCGTTGTAAAGTGTATTTAAAATACCACCGATAAGAACTTCGAAACTCGCCGATGAGGACAATCCGGAGCCGCAAAAAACATCGCTGTGCAAAACCGCATTAAAGCCGCCTGTGACAAAACCTCTCCTTTTCAATCCCGCTGCTACTCCGCGGATCAGGGCTTCTGTGGTCCCTTTCTCATCCGATTGAGGTTCGAGTTCGGAAAGATCTATTTCAAAAAGCTTAGGGAACGCCGATGACTTCAATATTACCAGATTATCGGATCGAGGTTCGAAAAGAGCGACGGAATCCCGGTTGACCGCGGCACAGAGTACTTTGCCGTGATTGTGGTCCGTGTGATTTCCGCCCAATTCTGTTCGACCCGGAGCTGAAACGAAATGCAGCGACTGTGGAGTTTCAAAATATTCATTAAATTCCCGTATCAGATTCCGGTATCGTTGCTGCTGTCTGGCCAGGTCGTTGATCCCATATAGCTCGATCAGCCTGTTATCCGGTATACTCATGGCTCCCTGTCTCTTCCTGTTTCAGGTTGTTGACGCAAAAGTTCCGCCGCCTGCTCCGCTGTAAGATCACGCTGAGGCTCAGCCAGCATTTCATAGCCTACCATAAACTTCTTGACTGTTGCCGACCTGAGCAGAGGCGGATAAAAATGGGCGTGCAGAGTCCAGTATCCCCTCGATTCCCCATCAACATACGGCGCCCCATGCCAACCCATGCTGTAGGGAAAAGGAATTGAGAACAAGTTGTCGTACTTTGTCAGAAAACGTTTGAGGATATCAGCAAGCGTGTCCCGCTGCGAGTCGGACAAATCGGGAAATCGACTGACTTGAAAACGCGGTAAAAGGAGTGTTTCAAAGGGCCATATTGCCCACCAGGGGACAAGGACAATCCATTCATCGTTTTTGGCGATAATACGCTCGCCTGCGGCTTCTTCTTTTAAGACGTAGTCTCTCAGTAACTGCTGATCGTGATTCGCGTAGTAGGATTTTTGCCTCTCGTCTTCCTTGGACGCCTGTGTCGGTATAAAGTCACTGGCCCATATCTGGCAATGGGGATGAGGATTGGAGCAACCCATAACCTCCCCTTTATTCTCGAAAACCTGCACCCATTTGTAGCGTTGACCAAGTTCTTCGATCTGGTCACTCCAGACATCAATGACACTCCGCAGCTCGGTGACTTCAAGTTGCGGAAGAGTTAAGTCATGCCGCGGCGAGAAACATATGACTTTCGACGTTCCTCTTAACGGTGATGATTGGAAAAAGCCGTCAGAGACCGGGTCGCTTGGTTCCGGGTTGGGAAGCATGGATGGGAAATCATTTTGAAAAACAAAAACATCTGTATAATAAGGATTTTTTATACCTCCCGCCCGGATACCTCCCGGGCAGAGATAACAATTTGGATCCTTACGTGGAAGCTCCAAACTCGCGATCCTCTCCTCCTGTCCAAGCCACGGCCTCTGGGCACGGTGAGGTGAAACCAGTACCCATTCCCCCGTCAACATGTTTAGACGCCGGTGGGGAGAACCAAAACTCTCTTTTTCCCTTTGAACTGCATCCATCATGAAAACATTAACCTACCAGAAAATCGCATAATGATATCTGGTGATAGATGATTTGATTTTTTATACGGCTAATGTTTATGCAAGATTTCTATCTCCAATAGTACCTATTATGGTTCTGCACAAATGAAATTAGCAGCATCATCAATGTCACCCGTGCCTTTGTATTTGGCAATCTGCGGATAGGGGCAGATCGGCCGTGTCATCGGTTTTTGATTTGGAGGTCGGCTTGCGATTATGCTTTCCGGCGCTTTCCCTTGGTCCGCCCATTTGTCTATTACGGAAAGCATATCAACCACACTGGGCGCATCGCCGCCGCCACAGTGACCCATGCCGGGGAGCATGAAGAGCCGAACTGAATCCGCCGCTTTCTTGAGATCCATATTTGCAGTCATCGATTTGTAAAATGCGACGGTGTTGGGTGCCGGAATGAGACCATCGGCCCAGCCATGGGAGAGCAGGAGTTTTCCGCCGCCCTGGAAAAACCTGGAGAGCCCGTTGCTCGGGACATCGAGGATGTCGCTTCCGGCCTTAAAGGTCGCCGTGAGGTCTTTGTCATAGTCAAAGGATTTAAAATCCCATTGCGGATTTTCGAATACGATATCGCGGAAGTAGGAAGTCGCCACAGGGAACGGCTCGTTCCCTCCGACCAGGGCCATTAATTGCTGTTCACTGCCGGGCGGAAATCCGGCAAAAATCAGTTCCCCGGTGCGCGGATTCTTCGTACCGGCATAGATATCACGCAGCGCCGCAACCTGCGGGGCTGTCAGGCAATCATTTTGATCCCCTTCCTTGCACTGAATAATTCCGGGATCAAAGCTGCATTGCTCCGGATCGCTGACAATTCCATCCTTCAAGCCGTCAGTTTTATCACATTGATCGATATACGCCTTGTTCGCGGCCATAATGTTGGCCATGGTAAGCCTGCGGGCATCATCTTTTGATGCAGCATAGCCGGTCCACAATGTGTCTATCATCAGCCCCACCATCGGATTGGCAGGCGCCATCGAGGATATGCCGTCATAGTCTTCAGGATATCGATACGCTTCCATGAGGCCCTGCCGTCCGCCGGTCGAGCAACTCACCCAAAGGGAAAGCCGCTCCTTCTTTCCATAATAGGCTGCGAGTATGGTTTTTGCTTTTATCGTCATTTCATGGACTGCGCGATATCCAAAATCGATGAGTTTCTCTCTGTGACCGATAGCGAATTTACCATCCATACCGGTTCCGACATGGCCTGTATCCGTCGCCACTGTTGCATAGCCTCTCGACAAGGGTTCCGCCAGGGCGGAATAACCGATGCTGCCGGCCCACACTCCATTACCGATGCCGACAAGCTTGCCGTTCCAGTTTTCGGAAGGCATCCAGACCTCAATCTTAATATCGGAATCAGGCGTTGGAGTAAGTGTGGCGGTTACGCGACAAAAAGCCGGGGCATTTTTAAAAACCGCAAGTCCGCCGGGCCCGCCCATTAAAGGCCCTCCACCCATAGGAGGCGTGAACTGGCCTGCCGCAACAAGAGATGCTGAAGTGATCTTTCCATCCGGCAACTCAAGCGATGTAAGACTCTCACAAGTGGCTGCCGCAGCCGGTAAAGCAAATAAGACAAGACAAATAACCGCAGTTGAGATGATCCTTATATATTTATTTAACATATCTGACTCCTTATTTTGTTAAAGGCCTGGTAAATCCCTCCGCTTCAAGCCAGTTGTAAAAGATCTCGATCCAGTGATCGCTGCTTTTGCCGGTTTTTAACATGCCGAAACCGTGACTGCCGCCGCTAAAAATATGAACTTCAGGCTTATAGCCTGCAGCTTTCAGGGCATCATAAAACCTCATGGCTGGAAGACCGGCAATGAAGTCGTCCTGCGCCCAAGCGAGAAAGACCGGCGGCAGGTCTGCAGGTATATCAGGTATCGCGCCAAAGGGGCCTCCGTAGATCGGGGCCGCGAAATTGGGCCGACTCGCTGGGTCTTTCTGAAGCAATGTTCCGGTTGTTACCATTGCTCCGGCTGAGAATCCCATAAAACCAACCCTGTTCGGGTCGATTCCCCACTCAGCCGCGTGCTGACGAACTACTTTGAGGGCCTGAATCCCATCCTCGATACCATACTTGCCGGTTTCATCCATATTCATTCTGGGCCCGCCGCCGGAAGCGACGCGACCTGGAGGTTTGGGCGATACAGCTCCTTGTTTGGCTTGTCCGGGTGCCGCTGCTTTAGGGCCCGCAGCAGGCGCTCCGAAGCTGAATCCGGGGGGTGTTTCGGCTACTCTGTACTTGAGCACAAAGGCCGCGATTCCCTTTTCCTGGAGCCAGCGTGCGACCTGATGACCTTCATGGTCGATCGACAGGAGCATGAAGGCCCCTCCTGGAGCAATAATTACCCCGGTTCCTGTAGCCTTTGATTTATCCGGAAGGTAAACAGTCAAAGTCGGTTTAACCACGTTGTATACAATATTTCCCGGCCCGCCCTTTTCCACCCTTTCCTGTTGCTTCCAGTCCTCCGAACCCGGAGCGACCCCAGGCCAGATGTCCAGCGTTTGTGCGCCCACGCTGCATGCCATAAGAATAGTGAAACCAACTACACTTGCGATATAAATTTTTAATTGCCGCATATGGTCATCTCCCCTGAAAATTAATTGTTGAGTATGTAATGCGTGTGAGTTGCTTCATAAGAAGTCCTTTTTGGTCAATAAAATATATAAATTTCTCTTTTGTTTGTCAAAAATAAGCCAATAAATAGGATATTTTCGTAAGAGCAAATGGTTTAAAAGTTATAGCTACCTGCCATAATCATAAGTTTTTACTGGTCCGCATCCTGCTCGTTTGCAGAGGAGGAATGAGATCTCCCGGCAGCTCCGCATGATTGCCGCACAATCAGAGTTGGCTGAACGAGAATATCGCGCGGAGGGAATGTCGGATTTTCTATGCGCTCAAGCATTACCTGCATGGCGATGGTTCCGATGTCCACGCATGGTTGGTGAATAGTAGTCAGAGAAGGGCGCAGCAGTTCCGCATACCGGACGTCGTCAAAACCGGCTACCCGGATTTTTTGCGGAACGGGACATCCCAGTGCGTCGAGCGTCCGCATTAAATTTGCAGCCGTCAGGTCATTGGCGCAAATGATGGCTGTCGCTCCGTCGCCTACAATCCTCTGGACAAATTTCTCGTCGGCAGGATCGCCGCTGTGAATCCATTGCGGATCAGGCGAAATTCCACTGTTTAGCAGGGCCTCACGATATCCGGTGATGCGCAGCATTACTGTCGGAGCGGAGTCCGGTCGTGATAGGAAGTCGATCCGCCTGCATCCAAGCTTTATTAAATGGTTCGCGATAAGGAAACCCGCCCGGCGATTATCAATGCCGACGAGGTCGAAACGGCTCCGCTGCGGGAAATCCACAATATCCCGGTCCAGCAAGACAATTGGAATCCCTGCAGCTTCCATGGCGGCAATGACGGATCGATTGACCCGATCCTTGTCTTCTGTTAACTCCAGAGGTGCGAAAAACACCCCGGCCACCATCTGTCGGATATAGCTGTCGCAGACCTGTTCTATCAATCCCGGATCTGCATCACCGCGCTTACCTCCAAAATCGCCCCACAGAAGGGTATGGTGATGTCTCTGGGCAAGGCGAGCCAGTTGGCCGCAAATAGGCTCAAAAATCTCGGTGCTTCCGAGCCCGGGTATCAATAGCCCAAAGCTCCACGATTCGATCGGCTTCTGGGCTTTACGTACATAAGTACCCGAACCGACTCTGCGCTCAACCAATCCCAAATTTTGGAGATCACCCAATGCACGGGCAACTGTGGGGCGTGATGAGGCGAATTGCTTAACCAATTCGGCTTCAGAAGGAAGACGATCCCCGTCTTTGAGCTTTCCTGACTCAATATCCGCCAGAACATGTTCAAAAACCTGGCGATGTTTGGTTCTTCGCAATTCCGGTTTCTCCTGCTCCATGGGTGGTTTAATTCGGTGCTCGATCATTGATCCTCCTTTATGAAATCTGATATTACAAATTCAACTGAGAAAATGTCAATACAACTTTTTCTCTCCTAGGCCACCAGATGAAATTGGAACCCATTGCAGACAAGATATTGGCCGTAACTGCATGTTTTTAAATGATATATATCTATTAGATCATCTGAGAAGACCGGATAAAACTCTCAATTTGGCAGAAAATCCACAGAAATACTTGGTTCTTTTTATTGACATTAATCTATCATTTATAGCAAAAATGATCTGACATTATACCGAAGGCGGCAATAATGAATCCTCTAATTTTTGTGGGAATCGGAGAAGTACTGTTCGATGTCTTCGAAGACGGAACCGAGACATTGGGAGGAGCTCCTCTGAACTTTGCCGTCAATGTGCATCAGCTGGCCAGCCAGCTCGGAGTCGGCCATGGAATTATCGTAAGTTGTATCAACTCTGATCGCAGGGGATACAAAATCATTGATTCCCTTCACAGACGTCGAATGTCGACCCGTTATGTCGGAAAGGACTCCCGTCACCCGACCGGTTTGGTATCTGTCTTCATGCGAAATGGGGAACCCGGCTATCAGATAGAGGCTGAAGCAGCGTGGGATTACATGACCGACAATCCTGCGCTCAAGGAATTGGCCGGTCAGTGTTCGGCCATATGCTTTGGCAGCCTGGCGCAGCGGTGCAGTGTATCCCGCAGTACGATCCGAGACTTCCTGCAGAATTCTCCTCCGCAGGCAATCCGCCTCTATGACGTCAATCTGAGGCAAAACACATTGACGGGTGAGGCCGGATATTCCCCGGAAATTGTTGATTATAGCTGTCAGGCGGCCACAATCATTAAGGCAAACCAGTCCGAACTGTTTGCGATTTTTGATCTGTTGGGGATCGCCTGCACTGCCGACCAAGCTCTTGATGGGATCCGGCGGAGAATGGAAGTGCTCCTCACACGATTTCCAGCCCAGGCAATTGTTGTCACCAGAGGAGGCGAGGGGACCCTTGTCTTAAACCGCAACGGAGAATTTTATCTGACCGCACCCATCCCAACTGAGGGAACGCCTCATCCCGTCGGCGCGGGAGACGCTTGCTCTGCAGGAATCCTATTCGGGATCACTCTTGGCTGGAACATCCATACCACGATGGAACTGGCAAACCGAATGGGAGCTGATGTCGCAGCCCATCCATCGGCCACTCCGCCGCTGTCCAAGGGCACATTGAATTTTGCACGCGCGCAATTGCTCAATAACGAAACCGGGAAAACCGGTCTCCCAGCTCCAACAGGAGCCACGGATTAAAACACCAATCTTCTAGTTTTATTAAATGGGCATATCACATAATGAATTACTCGCCTTCGCAGAAAGCCGCCAACTTCAGTTGGCGGGGCTCCACTTCGATCAGATTTTAGATATTCTCAGTATATCTGAAATTTTGTGATATTTGGTTTCGTGGCAAGATATACAAACTTTCCACTTTTTATCGAAGTCTAGACTTTGGAGACACTGAATTTTGTTTAGATTAGCAGATGAAGTATTTAACAGCGATTGAAGGAGTGGCATCATCCTTGTCTTGTTTTTCCCTCTTGCCGCGACAGAGGTTGCTGTAGTAGCTCCCGCATGTAACTGCGGGACAGGCTCCATACCGGACCATTTGTTTTCCCCTATTCGGGACATGAGAACACATGGCGGCAAGCCATTCAAGGGCATCAAAAATCTTTTCCTTTCTTTTAAGCCTTTCATCAGCAATTACCCGTTTCAATTGAAAATCCTGCCTCACTCAATATAGCAGTAATTTCTCTGTTTTT
>CAVZMS010000073.1:0-6467 GCA_963776085.1 uncultured delta proteobacterium | reverse complement strand
AAATGGCAACATGGGGGTCAGGGCTTCATTCTTGACAGATTTATCTGTCAATATTCAATATCCAACCCCGAAACTTTTCACCCTTTCCTATAACATGAGTCAAGAGCAGACTTGACCCCATGCCCTATTTGTAGAAGATAGCCGAGTGTGATATCTTTAAGGTCACGGCAGGTATTGTCTGATTTCTTTTTTTAAAAAACAACGGTGGTCTTTTATGGCTCGAAAGCTTACCTATAAAGAAATGGAACAGAGGATTAAGGAATTAGAGCGGCAGTCCATTAAACATGAACAAGCTGAGAATGCCTTGAGGGAATCCGAAAGCAAACTCAAGAGTATTTTATCGTCCATGGCGGATGTAGTCTTTATGTTCGACAAGGATGGCAGATTCATTTTCTACCATACTCCTTCCCCCAGTCAACTATATCTTTCACCCCAAGAATTTATGTGGAAAAAACATTCACAACTTATGCCTCCCAATATCGATAAGCTATTTGTCAATGCTTTTAAAAAAAACAAAAAAGGGGAAACTGCTGAATATGATTATTATCTGGAGGTAGGAAGCAAGATTAGATGGTTCTCTGTCAAACTTTCTCCTGTACTCTTGGATGGTAAGTTCAATGGGTCAGTGGCTGTAATAAGGGACATTTCTACCCGTAAGCAGTTAGAACAATCTCTTCGCGAGTCTGAAGAAAAGTACATGACTCTTTTTAATAATACCAACGAAACAATCTTAATTGCTGATACAAAAACTGGGGTAATCTTAGATGCTAACAAGCAGGCGGAGAAGCTTTTCGGTCGCCCGAGGGAGGAGATCATAGGGATGCACCAAACCCGTCTCCATCATCCTAAGATGGCTGAATATTATGAAAAGAAATTTCGCGAGAATGTAGAAACCGGCGGGGTTTTCGATTTAGAAGCAGAGGTGATTAAAAAGGATGAAAGCATTGTTCCTGTTATTATAAGTACACGTGTAATAAACCTTGGTGGGAAAGAGGTTATTCAAGGGTTATTTAAGGATATCTCAAACGAGAAAATGGTATTAGAATTAAAAAAAGAGATAATAGCCAAAAAGCTGGTGGAACAGGCAAAAGGTATTCTTATGGATCGTTATAAAATCAGCGAAAAGGAGGCTATGAGGCGACTGCAGAAAGAGAGCCGAAGGCAAAGAAAGAAGATAAGAGAAATAGCACAGGCTGTTATTTCATCTGAATTAATCCTAGAGTAACATTTTTTCTTGACTTTTAATTGATTATTCAATTATATTACAAACATCCTAAGTCCGATATAGCATAATGCTTGAGGCAGATATCTTTGGGACCATGACTGTCCCACGCTCACATTAAAGGTAATGGCATAATACTATCACTTTTGGATTATCCTAAGTCCGCTCTATTGACTTGCTAAAGGGAAGACATAGAGGGCAGATAATCAAAAAGGAAGGCTATATAAGAGAGGCCTTCAAAGGACACCATGATTGTGTCTTTTGAGGGTCTTTTTGTTTTTAGGTGGCTGCCTAAAAAGTGGCCTGAGCAAAGATAATAAAAAGGATTTTGGTAAAACGAAACCATAGCAATCAAATTAAAGGGTATTTAAGTGAAGTATTGTCACTGCCACACTCAAACGCTGGCTGTAAATCATTGTACGGGTTGCGGAACACTAGTTTGTAAGGAGTGGTAGGTATGTTTAGGTTTAATAAGAAGCGCTCAGGTATCGATCGGCGGTCTGGTGTGGACAGGCGTTGCGATCATGAACTTGCGACAAAATATTTTGCAGATAGCAGAACCGATCCAAGGAAAGGTTTGGAAAGAAGATCGGAGGTTGAACGGAGGGCCGGGTGGGTTAGGATTAACCAATGGAAAAGCGTCGAGGCTAGTAAATTAGGAACTAGTTAATTTATTTCATCTTGTACAGCGTGAGGCGGACGGTCCATGCTGATGTTTTGATTAGCATATGTAACCGTAATCTGAATCGGATACTATCCGATTTAACAATGTGGCACGAACTCTAAACTTTTAACTCATTTTCTCTGTTCAATTTCAGGTTTTATATAATCAGTTAGTCTTTTCTTCCTAATCATTAACCTCTTTTTACTGCGGTTGCTTTATGGAAATGCCACTAACTATATAATATTAGCATTATGTGTAAATTGCGTGAAGGAAAGGAGGTGAAATTGAGTTCCATATTTAAAAGGATGTGGTCTTTTTATGCGATTGTTTCTTTATTCGGAGGTATATGTACAGGAGTTATTTACTATTTTCTATCAACTATAAGAAAAAAGAGGAGGCAAATATGAAAAGCTATATATGGAAAGCAATAATAGGTTTACTCGTTTCGTTCGGACTCATTAGCTGTGCTACTATTATGGGTAAAGGCAGTCCTGAAAATTTGAAGTATTCGTAGTACTCCTGATCAAGCAAATGTTGTTGTTATGGATGAATCTGGATCCCAAATTTTTAAGGGTACAACACCAACGGTTTTGTCTTTAGAGAAAAAGAAAGGTTATTTTAGTGGTAAAAAATATACTGTAACAATCGCAAAAGAAGGTTATACTAAACAGACCATTCCTGTAAATACAACGGTAAATGGATGGTATATCGGTGGCAACTTGATATTTGGTGGCCTTATCGGTTGGTTAATTGTTGATCCAGCAACGGGAGCTATGTGGTCATTGGATACAAAGGAAATAAATGTCACATTAACATCGGGACAGAGTGGGACAATTGATCCTAATAAAGCAATCATTGTTCTTTTACAAGATGTTCCATTTTCATTGCGTGATAAAATGGTTAAAATATCACAGTAAAAGCGTTACATAAAATCATATAATGAGTTATTGCACCGAATGCAATTTTTTGCACTACGGGCAAATTGATCAAGTCACGAACTAAAAAGCCTCAATAGATGAATGGTGTAACTTTGATTATCCTCTTGAAAAGCAGAAAGAAGGCAGGGTTATTGGCCCTGCCTTCTTTCTTTTCAACTCAATATATGGTATATGACATTATGTTAACTTGCTGTAACTTTACTGCTATGAACCTTGAATCCGGTTATTTTCAAGTATTGTCATTGTAATCGCAATAAAATTCGATGTTCTATAATTGAAGACTACGATAAGAAAGGGCAACAAGGGAGTCAGACCTTGACAAAATCGGATCAATCTGCGAGGCTTAGCCCGGAATCAGCCATCTGTTAACCAATCGCAGAGGGTAGCCATGATATTTAAAATACAAAACCCCATTTCTCAAAATAGAGAGGTGGGGTTTTGTATTATTTCTGTCAAATGTGTAGATCTGACACTGCCTCTTGTTCAAGGCAGCTGGAAGTTACACTAGATTGAAATCAGGAGGCACAACTATGCGCAAGCGAATCATTACCCCAGTTCAGCAAGAAACCGGACCCCCTGACTTGGAATGGTTGAATATGGAAGAGCTCGCGGAGGTGGAAATCACCTCCGAGGACCCCGCTCATCCAATTGAGTCCGCATTGCTGCCCGGACGGGCCTCGGGGTGGCGTGCCGCAGGTCCCGGAGAGCAGAAAATCCGTCTTCTCTTCGCCTATCCGCAACGGCTTCGGCGGATCTGGCTGAGCTTCGTGGAGACCCGCACTGAGCGCACGCAAGAATACGTCTTGCGTTGGTCGCCGGATGGCGGGCAATCGTTCCAGGAAATCGTGCGGCAGCAGTGGAACTTCAGTCCCCAAGGCGCAACCAATGAGACGGAAGACCTTCACGTCGAGCTCCCGGCGGTCACTGTGCTCGAGTTGAGTATCATTCCGGACATAAGTGGGGGAAATGCGTTCGCTTCTTTGGCGCAGTTGCGGCTTGCCTAACCAGCGCATCCAACGGACAGCAAAAAGCGTTACATCTTTTGCTATCGCAAAAGTCCCGCCATTTTTTGCCGCCGCTGATGCAGGCGTTACGGTTTCACTCTCTGCTATTAATCAAATCTTATTACTATATTAAAAATACTTGTGACTACAGTTTGTAATCTAGAATATATTTTAATAAAATAGATGTTGCGATTCTGACAAGTATACAAAACTTTTAGCCCATTTCCTCCGACCACAACATCTTGATTCTGAAAATCTATTTTATTGTTTAAGAACGAGTTTTTTCATATAATTCATTTTTTAACCCTATTAAAACAAGGAGGAAAACAAGGAAATGGTAGGTTTAATAATAATTGGTTTTATTATCATTGTCGTTTTGTTGTCGATGATCATCCGTACGGTGCGGCCGACGAGTCGCGGTCTTATCGAGCGCTTTGGTAGGTACAACCGGTTTGCCAATCCTGGCATCATATTTTTAATTCCATACATCGAGCGGCTGATACGCGTAAATATTACTGAAAACATGATAGATGCGGGTTTACAGGAAATCATTACCAGCGATAGTTTAAATGCCCAGGTAGATGCCCAGGTCTATTTTAAGGTGCGCTCGGACGAGGAGAGCGTCAAGGCATCCCAATATAATGTGTTCAACTACATGATCCAAATTGTAGCGTTAGCCAGGACTACGCTCAGAAATATTATCGGCACCATGACTTTGAAAGAAGCGAATAGTGAACGCGGTAAGATTAACGCCTCGCTGTATGGCAACCTGTCTAACGAGACTAAAAACTGGGGCTTGGAAATAGTACGTACCGAGTTAAAAGAGATTAATCCTCCCAGCGACGTCCAGGAGACGATGAACAAAGTAGTCAAGGCGAGCAATGAGAAAATTGCGGCCATAGATTTTGCCACCGCGCGTGAAACGCAGGCGGATGGCGAGAGAAGGGCGGCTATCAAGGTGGCCGAAGGGCAAAAGCAGGCAGCCATATTACAGGCCGAAGGACAAAGGCAGGCTAAAATAGTAGTGGCTGAAGGTGAGGCACAGGCGATTAAACTGGTCAACGAAGCGGCCGATGCCTATTTTGTCGGTAACGCCCAGCTACTGCGCAAGTTACAGGCGGTTGAACAGTCTCTGACGAACAATACAAAGGTAATTGTACCCACCGATTCGACACTGGTGAATGTTATCGGGGGACTGGCAGGCATCGAAACAAGTCCGCCAAAGAAGTAGCACATAACCAAATGGAGCAAAATCCCTTTTAGTCTCCCTTTACAAAGGGGAGAAATACCTCTCCGTTTTCGAAAGAGAGAATGAGAGAGATTTTTAAGGATAGGGGTCTACCCCGCGTGATATCTGAAATGAAAACCTTTTCATATTGTGTATCTATAAACCCGGCTGAGACTTTTTAATACTGCTATTAAACGCTCATCTTCAGATCCCTGTTCCTTTTCCATTTGAGTTTGTAATCTAAACTTCTATTTGTTATCATTCAACCTTCAGTTCTGGCAAGAAACCTAAAAAGTATACCACCTATTCTGTCATCCAGTGAATTGAATTTGCGTTTTAAATTTACTTTAATTTATATAATTTTATCATAGTTAAATCTTGCTTTTTGTGTGATAACATTACATTTGTGATGATATCCAGATCTGTATAATCACTTATTGGAGCTACAGAGAGAACAACCAAAACCCTGGTGGTCTGAGTGCGGGACTGTCCATTGGGGTAAACTAAATCCCGCAAAGAAGGAGGTGCATAATGGCACTATTAAGACGGGATCCGGAGCAAGAGATGGAGGATATGCTCGACCGCTACGCGAGAGCGGTGGGGCAACCTCGGGCTGGAAGCCAAGAGGTCATCGCAACAGGCGACTGGGCTCCTCGGGTAAACATCGCTGAGACCGACAAAGCATTCGAGATCAAGGCGGAGATTCCCGAGGTCAATAAGGAGGATGTCAAAGTTACTGTACACAATGGTGTCCTGACGATTCAGGGAGAGAGAAAACAGGAAAAAGAAGAGAAAGGGAAAAAGTTCCATCGAGTCGAGCGATACTACGGGAGCTTCACCCGTAGCTTTACGTTGCCTGACAATGTCGATGAAACTAAAATTAGCGCTTCTGTTCAAGGATGGCATGCTGAATCTCCAGATTCAAAAGACTGAGGAGGCAAAACCGAAATCCATCGAGGTCAAAGTGGAGTAAAAAGACAGAAGCTCCAACCATCGGCTGAACGCGGACTGGGAAAAGCTAGCGCTTTTCCCAGCCGGTTAGCCGTACGTTATGACTACTGCTATAAACCTTGAATCCGGTTATTTTCAAGTATTGTTATTCGAGTCACAACAAATCCGATGTCCCAAAATTATTGATTGTGATAAGAAATGGCAACGAAGGAGTCAGACCTTGACAAAATATTCTCAATCTGCGAGGCTTGGCCCGGAATCAGCCATCTGTTAACCAATCGCAGAGGGTAGCCATGACAAAAAGTCCAAGACCCCATTTCTCAAAATAGAGAGGTGGGGTTTTGTGTTTTTTTAAGGGTCTACCTCTTATTACAGAAAGTATCTCCAGTGGACATGGCAGGATAAACCAATATGTTATGGGGTTAATATATAGAAACTTAAAAACTTAGGGGCGTCCCGC
>CAVZMS010000072.1:0-26006 GCA_963776085.1 uncultured delta proteobacterium | reverse complement strand
CGATGGGCGGCCTACTCCCCACGCGGGCGCCAGGGGATAGACCTGGTTTCGCCGGGCTTCGCTGTCAAAAGCGTCCTGCATCTCTTTGAGCTTCTCCGGATACTTGGCAGCCAGATCGTGGGCTTGGCTGAAGTCCTTGGTCAGGTCGTAGAGTTCCCAGGGATGGTCGTTTATTCCTTCAGACACACGCGCATCAGATTCCATGGCAGCCGATTGCGCGCGCCAGCCCACCAGCCATCCTTATAAATGCCGCGACTGCCCAGCATTTCGAAGTACTGCAGCGTCATGGCGCTGGGCGCCTGGGGATTGTCGAAGGTATAGGCAAAGCTCTTTCCCTCCAGCGGAATCTGCTTCACTCCATTGACCGTGTCCGGAAAGCGGATGCCGGCCAGTTCGTAGATGGTGGGAGCAATGTCGACCACATGAGCGAACTGGCTGCGTATTTCACCCTTGGCTTTGATGCGCGCCGGCCAGGAGACGATCAGCGGATCGCGGGTACCGCCGAGGTGGGACGCCACCTGTTTCATCCACTGGAGGGGCGAGCTCATACCCCAGGCCCAGGCGGCAGAGTAAGCGTTGGCAAACAATTCGCTGCCGAACTCGTCGGCGTATTGCAGGCGGGTCGCCACATCGGCCGAATTGCTGTTTCCATACGGACCGCCGTTTTCATAACCGGTCAGCGCGCCCTCGGCAGAAGCGCCATTGTCGCCTACAATATAGAGGACAAGGGTGTTGTCGGCCTTGCCCTCGTCTTTGATGGCCTGCAGGACGCGACCAACCTCATAGTCGGTGTGCTCCAGGAAGCCCGCATAGACCTCCGCCTGGCGCGCCATCAGCTTCTTTTGCTCCGCGCTGAGGGAGTCCCAGGCAGGCAGTTCCGACGGGCGGGGTGTGAGTTCGGCATCGGCGGGGATCACGCCGAGCTTCTTCTGCCGGGCGAACGTCTCCTCGCGCAGCTTGTCCCACCCCTGATCGAACTTGCCCCGATACTTGTCAATCCACTCCTTCGCTACGTGAAGCGGGGCATGTACGGCGCCGGTGGCGAAATAGAGAAAGAAGGGCTTGTCCGCGGCGGTAGCTTCATGCTGATGGAGCCAGCGGATGGCCTCATTGGCTAGATCCGTAGTGAGGTGATAGCCCTGTTGCGGCGTGGCCGGCGGTTCTACCGCAACGGTATTACGGTAAAGCCGGGGCTGCCACTGGCTGATGGCTCCGCCCATAAATCCGTAGAAGTATTCGAATCCCTGGCCGGTTGGCCAGCGATCGAAGGGGCCGGTGGGGCTGATCTCCCAGGTGGGAGTATTGTGCCACTTGCCGAACGCGGCCGTGCTATACCCATTCTGTCTCAACACCTCGGCCATAGGTGCCGCCGCTTTGGGAAACACTGAGTTGTATCCGGGAAAGCCTGCCGAGAGCTCGGAGATGTTGCCAAAGCCAACCTGATGGTGATTTCGCCCGGTCAGTAGCGACGCCCGCGTAGGCGAACTCATGGGGCATACGTGGAACCGGTTGTAAAGCAGGCCCTGGGCCGCAAGCTTCTCGATGACGGGGGTCTGAGCGGATCCCCCCATGAGACTGGTATCGCCAAACGCCACATCATCCAGCAGAATCAGAATCACATTTGGCGCGCCGTCCGGGGCCTTGGCGGCCTCCGGCCAGGACGGGACCGACTCTTCGCGTTTGGGCAAGGGATCGTCGGCGGACCAGCATGTCGAAAACGTACTCAGAGCCATAGTCCCTCCGAGTAACAGACTCATAGAGCGGTAAGTTTTCATCTTCATCTCCTCATTATAGGTTTACTGGATTCGATATCACCCGCATTATTGCAGGTATTTGGATAATGAATATGAACAAAGTCAATTAAATACTTCCCGTGATTTCATTTGATCCATAATATTATTGGCTTGTTTCCTGTCCTCTCACTTGAGGGAATAATTAATGGGCTCCCGATCGCCTGCATGATATATTCCGGGTCAAGATCGAGTTCGATCAGTTTTCTGAAGGCGATCATGTACTTGGCAGAGTGCCTGAAAAATTTTTTGTATCCGGCGCAAAGGTAATTAAGCCCCGGCTCTGCATGCGGAGATTGTATAAAACGATGCTTCGGACAGCCTCCCCAGCAGATCTGCAACACATCACATTCCCGACAGCAGGACGGCAGAGTATGCTCCTTGTGCGGGCCAAAACCGCTGTTCACAGAGGATTGAACCATGCGCGCGAGATCATCGACTAGAAGATTGCCCAGGCGGTATTCCGGATAGACGTGATGATCGCAGGCATACACGTCGCCGTTGTGCTCAACCGTCACCGCACGGCCGCACTGCCGTGAGAAAATGCAGATCGGAGAACCATTACCGATTGCGGCATTAAGCGCCCATTCAAAATTCATGACGAACATCTTGCCCACATCCTGACGCACCCATTCATCAAAAATGGCAATCAAAAACTCACCGTATTTTTTCGGTTCCACCGTCCAGGATGTAACTTGGGTATTGGTCTCCGCTGTTCCGAGGGTTGCAGGCATGGCAAATCGCAATCCGTATCCTGCCGCTTTCTGATCCGGCATCCGTTCGACGAGAGGAGTAAATTGAATAAAGCTGGCGCCCTGTTCCTTAAAAAAATGATAGACATCCAGCGGCCGATAAGCCGTCTCCCTTGCCACACAGGCCAGCACATTGAATTCCACTCCCCACTTCTTTAACAGTCTCATACCTCTTATCACTTCATTAAAGGTGGGTTGACCTGCGCGATTGTGTCGGTACCGCTCGTGGATATCCTCCGGCCCGTCCAGACTCAATCCGACCAGGAATCCGTTTTGCTTGAAAAATTCGCACCATTCGTCCGTTAAAAGCGTTCCATTTGTCTGGATAGAGTTTCTAATTGTTTTGGAAGCCAGGTAAGGTTTCTGATACATCACTACCCTTCGGTAGAAATCGATCCCGCGCAATGTCGGTTCCCCGCCCTGCCAGACAAACTCTACTTCCGGCGTAGGTTGGGATTGAACATAACTTTTGATGTATGCTTTTCATCACCGCATCCGGCATTCTGAGATTTTCTTTTGCGGGATAGAAATTTTTCTTTTCCAGATAAAAACAATAATCACATTTAAGATTGCAGGCAGGCCCCATGGGCTTGGCGAGTGCATGAATCCCTTGAGGAATCTCCAATTGAGTTTTCTCAGTCGTATTCCCTATGGCCAAATCCATCCGATCTTCTCAAAATAAATCATTAATTCTTGCCGCTCCCGGGTTGAGCATGACGGATATGCGAAATAAGCTGCATCCCGCCTTTCCTACCTGTCTTTCCTGGGCTTATAAGTGTCTTCCCACATTGCCGGCAGACCGCTGTCGGCGGTGACATATCGGTTTTTGATGTACCAGCGACCATTGAGCTTCACAAGCTCGTCATATTCGCGACCCTGTTCCAACAAGCGGGGAGGCTTTTTTATATCATCGTTCATGACGCCGGTCCAGATTACCCATGCTTTTGCAGTATCTCCTTCGACGCTGATAATCGGATTGTTCAACAACATGTGAAAAGTTCCGCCAGGGCTGACAGCTCCACTACCTACTCCCTCATACACTTTCTGAATAGCCTCGCGACCCTTGGAAACCATTCCATTGACATCAAAGACCGCATCCTCAGTGTAGTATTGGGCGAGATTGTGAGCAGATCCCGATGTCATATCGGTATAGTACCTTACCAGCAGATCTTCAATCTGAATTCGGTCAAGCAATGTGTCTTGGGTTACGATTTTCTCCTCGGCGATTGCCGGCATAGGTGTTATAAGCAACAGAATTGCCACAGCCACAACTGCGGCATGGAAAAATACACCCGGTTTAATACCTTGGACATTAATCATACTCATATTATACCTCCTCTATATTAATAAAAGACACGGCGTCATTTTCGGGCGCATGTGCAGAATGCTAAGGCCAGGAGCTGACGGTCGGCGAATCTACTTTCGGAGCCAAACCTGCTCTGCACCGTAGTTGGTTATAAGACCATGCTTTCTGGTTGAAAACTATAGAGAAAGCCATATTGCAGGTCAAGGGAAAAGAACTGTAATATCTGATTAACAGTCAGTAAATGTAATATGAATGGGATGAAGAAAATAATTTTTACCATGGCTGGTTTTTAAGCTTTCAGCCTTTGTATCAGGTCTACACATTTGACATTTCAGTTATTTCTCCACATTTTTCAAATGGTGAGTCAAAAGCAGACTTGATCCAATTTACAATCTGAGCCCGAAGAACATATCTTGACATTGTTCTCGCTGATACGGTATGAGACGGAATACACAAAAAGGGATATGACGGTTTACCGTCTTATCATGGGGCTTAATCCTTTAAAAGATGAGGCATGTCCGCTAATCGTTCTATCCCGGAATTAATGACCAAGGCCTGCAAAGGGCGGGTTTAATGAACTAACGGGGGGATAAAACAATAAAAAAGATCGCTTTATTATTGGCCGTTTTGGTGTCGGCCTCCATGTTTATCACCATTTCTGTGTACCCGGCTGCCACGCAGAAAAAAACACTTGAATTGTCACTGGTCAGTTTTGTGCCCGATATCCCTCCGGGGGTGGATTGGGTCCGCCTCTTCATAAGCAACGTAGAAAAGATGTCAAAAGGTGCCATAAAGATCAGGTTCATGGGTCCGGAAGCAATCCCCTCATCTGACGCCCCTGCAGCCGTTAAAAGGGGCACCATTGATATCGCAAGCGCCCTGTCCTCATTCTGCGATGCCATCGTTCCCGGCTCGAGCTCAATCGGTCGCGCGGAATACAGCCCCATGGAACTTCGGAAAGGGCCTGCATTCAAATACTATCAGGACCAATTCGCCAAGCAGGGCATCTATTATTTAGGCGCCTCCGTATCCTCACTCCCGCAGGTACAAACGGTATTCTATCTGAGAAAGGAGATTGAGACCCTCAAGGATATGGAAGGTCTCAAGATCGCCTCAATGGGAGGTTCCAACAGGATGTTTATCGAAAGATTGAAGGCTGTCTGTGTGCCTATAGACTTCCCCGACTACTTCACGTCCATGGAGCGGGGCACGGTAGACGGCTACAACATCGGAATCCCAGGGATTCAAGATTTTAGCCTGACGCCGGTCACTAAAGTCATGTTGGACGAACCCTTCAGCTCATGCGGGGCGATGATGATCATGAACATGGCAAAATACAAGAGTCTTACTCCCGAGCAGCAGGAAATCCTTAACAAGGCAATGATTCAGGCGGAGATATACGGCGCCAAGATGTTCACAGAGACCGTCGAAAAGGTAAAAAAAGATATTACTGCCGCCGGCGTGAAGATTATACACCTCTCCCCCGCTGATTCCAAGAAATTCTATCTTGACTATCGAAACACCATGTGGGAGGAAGACATGTATAGATGGCCCGACATTGCACCCAAATTGAAGGCCTGGCTTGTTGATCCCAGCTTTCCGAGGGCGAAATTGAAGTCCTCATCTTCCGGTTTCGACCGTGACTCTCAAAAAAGACCGGCAGGCGGCATCACCTGCCTGCCTCTGACTTTAATCCAGACGAGTAAGATATGAAGGCCTTGTGTAAAGCAGAGATCATCTTCGATAAAATTATTGACTACATGCTCATGGCAGCCGCCGCTATTGTGGTCCTGGAGGCCTTGGCCGTTTCCGCGGATGTCATTTTGAGAAAGCTCATCGGTTTTACGTGGGCGCCCTTGTACGAGATCATCACCTACAGCCTTCTGTGGATGACCTTCCTCGGCACAACGGCGATCATGAGAATGAACGGCCACGTAAAAATGGACTCTCTCACCAGTCACCTGTCTCCGAAATCGGAGGCCCTGCTGAACAGTATCAGCTACGGCGTCTGTGTGCTCCTGGCCGGCGTAATGCTGTTTTACACCATCAAACTGACGATAACGGATTATCAGACGAACTTTATCCTGGCATCCATATTGAATCCGCCCAAGTGGCCCATTGAAATCATCATCCCCATCGGATTCTTTATGTTGTTTATTCAGATCATCAGGAATGCCAAGGGATTCTTTGATAGGTACAAGAGCCCTGTCCCTGCAGAAAAAGCCTGCTGTCGATCATCAGGTCTGTGGGGATAAGGTATCGCCTCACAATTGACCGGAGGGATTGCCTTGGAGTGGTATTTTGCAATACTGCTGATGTTCGGTTTACTGATTGCGCTCATGGCGACAGGCATGCCCATATCCTTTGTCTTTATATTAATTTGCATCATCGGGGCATACCTTTTCTGGGGAGGCGAAGCCGGTCTCGAACAACTGGCCATGAGTTTTTACAGCTCGGTGACTAACTACAACTTCCTCCCCATCCCCCTCTTCATCCTCATGGGAGATATCGTTTTTACCTCCGGAACCGGTACTCGCCTTATTGATGCAGTAGACCGGATCCTCGGAAAACTCCCCGGAAGACTGAGCCTTCTTGCGATCGGTTCCGGCGTTCTTCTGGGCACCATGATCGGCATCAGCGGCGGGTCAATCGGCATACTCGGCAAGGTCCTCTTGCCCGAGATGCGCAAACGGGGCTATGCAAAGGCCATGACCCTTGGACCGATCGTTTCGAGCGGGACGCTTGCGATCCTCATACCTCCCAGCGCACTGGCCGTTTTCCTCGGTGCCGTCGGGCAGGTGTCGATCGGCAAGCTCCTCCTCGCCATCATTGTGCCCGGTCTCATGGCGGCCGCACTGTTCGCCTGCTACATTATCATCCGCTGCACCATCAATCCGGCCCTGGCCCCGAACTATGAGGTCCTTGCCGTACCGCTATCACAAAAGATCAAGACATTCTTCACCCAGATAGCCCCAATAGCCCTGGTGATCTTTGCAGTCATCGGGAGCGTCTTTACAGGTATCGCGACACCGGGCGAATCGGCCGCCCTCGGGGTCATTGCGTGTTACATCCTCGCCGTCATCTACCGCAAGCTTTCCTGGGATATGATCAAGGTATCCGCCCAGAATACGATCCGCGTGACGGTCATGGTCTTTTTCATCGTCGTCGGATCGATAAGCTTCGGCCGCATACTGGCCACGACCGGGGCTATTTCCACGATGATCCATTGGGCAACGGGTCTCAATGTTCACCCTATCTTACTCGTCATTGCAACCCAAATAATCCTTGCCTTTCTCGGTGCTTTCATGGACCCCGCGAGCATCGTCATGATCACCATCCCCCGTCTTCTTCCCCCTCGTAAAAGCCCTCGGCTATGATACGCTGTGGTTTGCCGTTATATCACTGATTAACATACAGCTCGGTCTCATCAGCCCGCCCTTCGGCCTGGACTGCTATACCATGAAGGCCATTGCTCCGGAAGATGTGACACTGTGGGATGTCTTCAGATCATCCATGCCGTTCATGTTTTTAGGATTCCTGACGATGGTTATAATCGTGATATTCCCTCAGATCGGGCTCTGGTTACCGAATTTGATGGAAAGGTAGCGGAGTTGCTTTATTATTTAAGACGTCCCCCCTTTTCAATCACGATGAAATACTGGAGGCATTATCCGCGCGAGACTCCGAAAAGCGGCTGAAGTATGTACCCATCACGTAATGGATATACTTAAAGAGATGAAAAAACTTGAGGATACCTATCTTGAATTGCTGGGAGAAGAGATCCCCGAATCAGTTGAGGAGGAATAAAAGTAAGGTATAAGGTTTAGGGTATACGGTTTAAGGTAAAAACTTGTCTTAATCTTTTTTTGACTTTCCGTACACCTTATACCGTATACCTTACACCACTCCGATTCATTTAATTAGATGAAATTGAAATAAAAGGGCCTCGACTATATTTGTCAAAGACCTTTATTAATTACACCAACGGAATATCCCCCAGGTTCCTGTCATCATCCGTGCGGATGGAAACAATACTTACCGATTTTCCATCCTTTTCCAGCTTGAGTGAAAAAGTCCGATCATCCTTCAGGTCCCTGAACCAGAAATCCCCGAAGTTATCTGTTTCCACCTTAAAGGTCTCTTTGCTCTCATTGTCCGTGAGGGTGCAGACCGCACCGATAACAACTTCCTTTTCAACCGGGTCATAAAGTGTACCGGCCACCCACTTCTTGGGAAGGTTAATGTAATGGACCCTTGTCTTTATGTTGAGTCCGGGTTTAATGGGCTCAGCCCTGTCAATGTACTCCTTCAGGTCTTCTTCTTCGCCGAACTTGATGGCGTCGGTCGGACACTGGTCAACACATCTGGGGACTGTCCATCCGTCGTCCAGGAGATGGGCGCAGCCCGTGCACTTCTGGGCGATGTTCAGGCCAGTTATTCATAGTAGATGGCCTTATATGGACAGGCGTCAACGCAGAGTTTGCAGCCCGTGCATTTTTCAGGATCGATTATAACCAGGCCGTCATCCCTCTTATAAATGGCCCCTTCCACCTTGCAGGCGGCCATGCAAGGCGCGTCTTCGCAATGCATACACATCCTGGGGATATATGAAACCATTACCTTGGGCACGGTCCCCCTTACGGTTTCCTTTATCCCCAGCCAGAAATGTCCTGTGTCTGGTTGCGGCTTCGCGTAGGGAGTCCAGTCGTTACCGACATGCTCATCCTTACATGCTATCTGGCAGCAGTAACACCCGTTACATATTGAAAGATCAATTACAAATGCTTTCATTATTCGTCTCCTCCCTCTATCCAAGCGTTTACACATAGTCCGGAAGCGGGATCATATTCCCTTTCAAAGGCCTCCGGATAATCCCTTCTCCACCGGTCCATTTCGGCACCGCTCAGTTTTTCCACCTGGACGAGATAGGACGTTGTGGCCTCGCCAACCGCGTTCCTGGAGGAAGTCCCTGAACCGGAGATGGTATTGATGGCCCCGCCGCGGTCGATCTCACCGGGTTTGATCATATCCACACGCGCGCCATGGTCCATATAGGCCACTTGCGGCCTGATCCTTTCCGTGACATAGGCGCCTGCCAGCACGATTCCCCTTTCGTTAAAGACCTTTACGATATCTCCGTGCTTGATACCTCTTTTTTCCGCCTCTGACGGGTGGATCCAGCAGGGCTCATAGAGATATCCGTCGGGTCCCTTGATCTTGCAGGTAGGGGCTTCCCTTGTCCAGGAGATGTCATCCGCCTGGGCGTGCACCCGCCAGCGGCCGTGGTTTGATATCAGGATAAGGGGAAACATCTTGGCCCGTTCGCTCGAGAGTCTCTCGTCATGGGTAATGCCCTTCTCGATCCACTTGGGAACCGGCGGCCTTTCCTTGTCATCGGGGAAATTCCTGGCCAGGGCCTTTGAATAGAACTCCAGCTTGCCCGATGGAGTGGGCAGGGGATTCTTTTCAGGGTCTTCATAAAACAGCCTGAGACCCGGAGGATCGTCCTCCCAGTCTTCGGCGACACTGTAAAGATGATATTTCTTTTTCTTGAATTCCTTCCAGGTGGTGAGTTTATCAAGATGCATATATCCGAACATCTTCTCCTTCATCTCTTCATCATTAAAACCGCCGGTCAGCTGCTTCTCCATGCCCAGCTTTTTGGCAATTTCCAGAACAACCTCAAAATTACTCTTTGACTCGCCGACAGGTTCTATTGCCTGATCACACAAGGCCACGTTAGGAATTGATGTCCCGCCCCTGATACTCGATACTATATCACCTACTTCCATGTGTGTGTTGGAGGGAAGAATTATATCGGAAAACAGGGTGTCATTTTCCATCCATGGATGCTGGGTCAGGATAAATTCGATCTTGGGATTTCTTAACGCGAGTTCAGTGGCGTTTCCATTATTCCAGCAGGTTGTCCTGCATGGGGTATCGGTCCAGATCATATGAATCTCTGTCCCCCCCTCTTCCTTTGGAAGCGGGTATGTATATTTTTTGAACTGATCTTTTGTATCTACTTCAATGGCGCCGGAGCCGTAGAATGTCATCGGTTCATCGGTTTCAATGGCCTCATGGATATATGTCTTTGGAATCAACTGTTTCTGCCACGCCTTGATGGTTGTAAGCACGGGCGTGCCCAGCCGGTCCTCGATGTCGGGGTTCCAGAATAAGGTCCCTGACAGACCGCCGGCCCTTGGCAGGCCGAAGTAGGTCAACTGGTGGTGATGAACCCCGGGTCCACCCAGGCCCTGCATCCCAAGAAGACAAACTTCCAGTCTTCCAGGTTCATGGCTGTATGGCCCTCTTACGTAACCGCCTCCGAAATAATGGGCGATTGATGTGGTCTGCCTCGCGAACTCCCTCGCCAGGGCCTTTATGGTCCATTCCGGAACGCCGCATTTCGCGGATGCCCAGGCCGGTGTCTTGGGAACATCGTCCTCTTCCCCCATGACATAGGCCTTGAACTTGTCAAAACCAACAACATGGGTTTTTACATATTCCTTGTCATAGGTGTCTTCCTTGATCCATGTGTAGGCGATCGCGAGCTGCAGGGCCGCGTCGGTATTGGGAAGCACGGGTATCCATTTGTCAGCGTGAACGGCGCAGCCGTAGTTTACGTCAGGACATATATATACCTGCTTGATTCCTATCTCCTTCCAGAAGTAGGTCAACCTGCTTGGCAGTTGTCCTGTAAATCCCCACGGGGTTGTTTCAGGATCGCATCCCCAGAACAGGACCATCTGGGCATGTTCGGTTGTGTCCTTGACGATGTTACGCGGCAGGAAACATGCATCCCTGAATGCCCTGGCCCCATACATGCTTGGAGCCCCAGTACCATCCTTCCCAGCTGTCGGGGTTTCGAACCTGCTGGGTGAATCCGCCCATCTTATCAAGGAGCGACCCTGAGTGGCCGTGGGGAGTATGGATCGTCATACATTCGCCATGCCCGTCACCCTGGACCAGAATGCCGTTTGGTCCGTATTTCTTATGAATGCGTTTGATTTCACTGGCTATAATATCAGTTGCCTCATCCCAGGAGATTCTTACGTACTTGCTTTTTCCCCTGTTCCGGGTGTTCCTTTCACCGTTTGGGTCCCAGTCGACCCGCTTCATGGGGAACTTGATTCTGTTGGGTGAATACACCCGCTTTTTGTAGGCAAGGGAAAAGGGTCCGGGCAGAGACTTCCAGGGTTGTTCAAAGGTCTTGCCGTTTTTCTCCATCTTCCATGTCCTTACTTCGTCTCTTTTGTACTTCCAGTCGTAATGGAAAGGTCGAACCCTGACGATTTTACCGTCTTTGACATCGACCATCCCCTCACTACTGCCCCCGAGCAACCCTCCCAAACCAAGGGCCCTCAAGACTGTCTTGTCTTTAGTTTTCAGGGACGCCATAAAACCTCCTTTATATTGGATTATTATGATAAGAAACCACAACCGACTGATTCAACTATATACCCTAGTAACGCCTTTCAAGACATACAATAGTATCTAAAATAATATGATTTGCAACTACCTAATGTCCATTCAAAAAAAGTACGTTTTTTAATGGATGCTGTCAGCCATCAGCATTCAGCTATCAGCTGAGGGCATTTAAAACAAAGACTTGGCTGACTGCTGATCGCTGAAAACTTCCATCCAGAAATTGCCTCTTTCTCGATGACTACAATGTAAAAAAGAGAAAAATTATTCATCAAGGGCGGTTTTCCCTTCTCCAAGGGTCTGCACAGTACCATATTCCTCTGTCTTAAAGACATCTTCCTGCAGATCATCTTCTGTGCAGGGATAGATCTTACAGAGCAGGCACGTAAGATCAGGTGATCCATACATGGGATCGAGATGACTATTGTCCGTCAGGACATTCGGATTGGATATGAATAATCCATGATATGTCTCAGGGGGCTCTTCAGGATAGAAACAGTTTGCCGTGGCCATTAACACCCCTTTTAAGATCCCGGGAAAAGCCTGCATTTCTGACGGATCCTTCCCCTGGGAGATTCGATCCATATCCAGTCTCCATCCTCAATGCCGTATTCTCTGGCTGTTTCAGGGTGTATCTGGCAGGTCGGATATTCCATAAAACTCCTTAACCATGGGATATTCCGGTATTGTCCGAGGAAATAAAACGGCTGCCTGAATCCGCTGGTCATCACTATAGGATATTCCTTGAATAACTCAGGGGTGGAGATAGGGACTTTCACCCGGTTCACGATATTGAGGCAGCGGGTCGTATCCAAGCTCTTCAAGTTTTTTGGAATAGAACTCGAATTTTCCGGTTGGAGTGGGAAAACCTCCGCCCTTTCTCCAGTAATCGGTCTTGTATTTATAATAGACCTGGTCCTTTCCCCAGCATCCGCTGACAAGCTGTTCGCTGAACTTTTTCCAGGTCATGTTATGGCCTTTTCTGACCTGGTAATCGAGACAGGCCTCCACATCCTCAAACCAGTGCTGGGGTACGACTCTTTTCCCTATCTCATTAAAGATCCAGACATTCGGCTTTGCCTCGCCCGGCGGGTCAACCACCTTGTTATGGGCCTCGATCATGAACCTTGGATGCATGTCATACACATCATCCATTTCCAGCCAGTGGGCTGAGGGGAGGACAATATCCGCCGCCTGCGCCATAGGGCCCATGAAATGGTCGCAATGGACCATGAATTCCACCTTCTCAATGGCCTTGACCACCTCCTTTGTGTTGGCCATATGGACTATCTGCTGACCGCCGACGCTCAGCCATACCTTTATGGGGGCCTCTCCGGAAAGAATGGCCTTTACCATTGTATCGGGATTACATGTTCGCGCAGCGCCCATCTTATATTTATCGATACCGATAATACGGCTTCTCATCTCATCGGTTAAAGGGAGTTCCAGAAAAAAGTCTTCAATCAGACCGGTTTCAGGCAGTACCCAGCTTATCATGCTGCCGGGCCGTTCGATATTTCCCGTAAGCCCCATCAGGCAGGTAATGGCCCTGATGGTATGACCGCAGTTGGCCTGTCTTTCAATGGAGCTTCCCACCTGGATACATCCCGGCGTGTCTATGGCGAACATCCTGGCGGCCTGTATGATCTTTTCCTTGGGTACCCATGTTATTTCCGACGCCCTTTCCGGGGTCATGGGAGCCACTCTTTCCTTGAGTTCCTCAAATCCGAAGGTCCAGTTTTTCACAAATTCCTTGTCCCACAGGCCTTCATTGATAATCACATTCATCATAGCCAATGCCAGGGCGCTGTCGGTGCCGGGCCGGGGCTGGATGTGGATTGTCGCCCTTGAGGCGTAGGCCGTCGCCCTCGGATCAATGATTATCAGATTCTTGCAGTAATCAAGGGATTGGATAAACCAGTTGCACATCTCGGAGTCTGCACTCGAAATCTCTAATTGCTTGGCCCACATTATCTGGGTTTTTGGAAACTCTCCGCCCCATCCGTGATAATCACAATACAGCCTGCCGTAGCCGGTGACCAGACCGTAAAGGCCGAGTCTGGGACTATGGCACATATACCCGGGGTTATGATATTGGCCGTGCCCAGAGAACGGGCCAATCGATGGGTATAACGGTTATATCCCCTTCCCGTGCCCTGTGAGATCGCGATTGTGTGGGGACCGAATTCCTTTATGGCATTCTTCATTTTTTCGGCGATAGTATCCAGGGCCTCGTCCCATGATATCCTCTCCCATTTACCCGATCCCTTTGGGCCGCTTCTTTTAATGGGGTATTTAAGACGGAAGGGATTATCAATGTGCTGGATGCTGGACAGGCCTTTCGCGCACATGGTCCCCCTGGTTAAGGAATCGGGATTACCTTCGATATGGACAATAACACCGTCTTCCGTCGTGACCTTGACTCCGCAGCCTCCGTGGCAGCTTATGCAGGTGGTTAATACTGTTTTCCTTTCGCCCATATATGGCTCCTTTATTCTAAAACCCTAGTATAAACAATGCTCCTGGGCAGTATGGGTTTATGTATGCCGACCTTGAGTATGCAGTACTTGAGGGCGAATGCCCCGGCTGTATGACATATGATGGCCGCGATCAATAACGGCGAGGTAGCCTCTCCCGTAAACATGCTTATGAAGAATATCACCAGGGGTACTATGATTCCGAAAAGGACAATACCTCCCCAGAATATAAATGCAACATTACCGAACAGCAGTTCCCTGACCGACAGATCCGCGGTGGATGATTGATAGGTTGCATTCATCAGGTAGGTGGCCAGGAGAATGGCGTTGATACCCAGGACCAGACGGCCGGCAAATTCCACGGAGTGAAAATTAACATCACCGGTAAAGAGCCCGATTCCCATGATCAATGCCAAACCATCCGCGATACCCGCGTTCAGGATAATAATGGGAAGTATCCCGGTATTCCAGAAGGGCACGCTCTTGCAGTAACTCATCATAAATCCGCAATAGATGCCCGTGAGAACGGCAAAGATACCCGCGCATATTTTCATTGATATATCAAAATAATAGACAGTATTTAAGGCCTGGCCGGTGAGCATGTCTGTATATCCCAAGAGATATGAGGTAAATAACTGCATAAGGCCGAATCCGCTGAAAAATATCGTGAATACGACACCCCTCGCTATCCAGGACGTCCTCCAAGCACCGGAAAATGGGGGCATTGTCCGCCAGAACCTGAGGGGTTTACCCAGATACAGGAGATGAAGGGGGAGTTTAAACATCATGACGAAAAGATAACCGACTAACGAGCCCCACCAGTTATCGACAAATATCGCGACCAGATAGAGGCCTGTGCCCAGGGCGGAAAATACCTCCGCCAGCCAGACAAGAAGGCCCTGTTTTTCAATCCACTCCGTCTGCTGCATCGGTTTGACCATCCATTCATGGGTTACCATCCATTGACGGGATGTATGTTTCCGCACTTCGTCTACCTCGCTATTCTTTTGTAAGACCTTCTATTCTTTTTTTCGCGTCTTCATCTACTGAACTCAGATGCTGCATGTAGCTGCCTGTCCGGGCTTCAAGGGGCGCTATATTCGATTCCTTCCCCCCTATCCTGCCATCAACGTAAAAAACCGACGGTTCGGTGCCATATTCCGGCTGGAGTGTGAAACCGCCCCTTCCCCTGATAAGCACGGAGACATCACTGTCAGGGTTATCAAGGTCTCCAAATGTAATTGCCCTGGCCTGGCAGGTATTCACACACGCGGGAGTGGCGTCACTGTCTTTTCCAGGCACGAGTCCCTTTTCTCATCCCGGCATCGATTCTTTCCACGCAAAAGTTACATTTTTCCGTTGTACCTACCTGATGGGGATAGAGCTCCTTCCCCTTTTTTTCAAAACCGGTCAGGGCATATCCCGGGAAGTATCCAGGGTCTTTCTCTTTGGATAAAAAGGTACGGTTCTGATAGGGACAGGCTATAACACAATACCGGCATCCTATGCATTTATTTTCGTCAATCACCACGATACCGTCATCCCTCTGCGTAGTGGCCTCTGTGGGGCATACCTTAACGCAGGGCGCATCTTTACACTGGTTGCACCTCACGAGGAAAGTGGTCACTTCCGGTACACCTCCGAAATCCGTCTCGAGGGCCAGTAATCTCGCCCAGTTGATGTGCAGAGGAAGGAAGTGTTCAATCCTGCAGGCGGCGACACACGCGTGACACCTTGTGCATTTTACAAGGTCTATTACCATTCCCCATCTCATACTTTGATCTCCTTTTCTCTTTTGCAGCAGGACATCATGAATAAATATTAGGGTCAAGGCTGCACATTTGCCAGAATTATTGTTTTTGTCAATTGTATAGCCCTGACCCCGTTGTTTTCACACCCTTTTTGGCTTCAAAAAATGCTAGCCCTCATCCACCTCGCTTGGCCCGACCCCAGTCAAAAACTAAGAGGGGCTTAGGCTGCATGAATACTGGCCAGAATCTCTTTTCCAAATGACAAGCAGTCTGACCTTTTGAGGTCATCACTATCAACCAAAGGTGCTCTTTGACTCATCCGTTCTCTTATTTCCGATTCCATTAAGGCCGCCGTGAACCTGCCGGGGAACAGGGCGGAAGGTACATTGCTCACCCCGCATATCTTGGCGATATGGTTATCCACATAATCTATCTTCTTCTGCTCCATATATCCTTCCCTGTAACCGCACACAACAAAGATCCCTCTAACCCTGTCTTTCATCCGGCTCTTGTTTTTCTCCATATAATCTATCAGCTCTTGCCGCGTCTTACCCATTCTGATTGAACCGCCCACCACAATGTGATCAAATCCTTTTAGATCGGGATTTTCGCGCACGTCGAAAACATCGGCAATTCCTCCCATGCCTTCTGAAATCCATACTCCTGCGTCACGGGAGCTTCCGCACCATGTTCCGTAAAGGACGGCCCATTTCTTTTCCGACGGCAGAGGATAATATTTGAGCGCAAAGGCATTGTCCGCCAGTGCGATCGTGCTCAATCCTGCCGCCAAACTTGCTTTTAGAAAGTTTCTTCTTTTCATAAAATACCCTCCAGTGTTTTGATTAGTTATTGACTGTTAGCCCCTAGTTCCTGTAAAAGTGGATTTTCTCCTACCCCTTGGCCAGCCTGACATCCACCACGGCTGGCTTCCCCTGGCGAAGCTGGTTCATAGCCTCTTTTAAGGCGGGTAGAACATCAGCCGGGTCAGCCACCGTCCGGCCGTAACCGCCGCAGGCCTGGGCCACCAGGCCGTATTCGGGGGGCGGCACAATGTCTACCCCCAACTCAAACCCCATCTTGTCCGAGAGTTCGGTCCCGGAAAGCCTCTGGACCAGCCCTCTGATGACGCCGTATGACTGATTGTTAAAGATGACGGATAGAAATGGAGCGTGGTAAGAGCTGGCCGACCAGAGAGTGGCCAGAGGGCAACCCCAGACAAAGCCGCCGTCCGTCATCAGGCTCACCACCGTTCTATCCGGAGCCGCCATCTTGGCGCCGAGAGCCGCCCCCAACGCCCACTGGATGGCACCGCCGGCGCAGCCCAACAGCGTTCCCGGTTTGGTCCGTTCAATCTGCTCCGTTACCGACGCCGAGTGGCTTATAACATGGTTAACTATTATTGTGTCCTCATCCACAACATCGCTGATACAGTGCCCCAGCCAGTCCGGGGAAATCGGCTTCTGGTTGGCGCTATTCACCCCCAGAGCACGCCACTCTCCCCGCTCCTTCCGGTGCTTGGCTTCCAGCCGGCTTGCGCGCTCACGGATTACGGCGCGCTTTTCGGGAGTTAGTCTCCGGCGAATTATCTTATTTAGTGCCGGTATGGCTTCCCTCGAGTCAGCCTCAATAAAAACATCCGCCCCCCGCTGCCAGAGAGGTCTGCCCTGCGTCATAGGGTCGATATCGATATGGATGATTTTAGCATCTTTTTGCGGGAACCCCTCGGCTGGTACGTAGGGAATATCATAGTCAATGACCAGGAGCACATCGGCGTCGGCTATGTAGGGATTGGGCTTGCGGCTCCCTCCGATATCCTCGATGCCGGCAGAGAGGGGATGCGTCGTCGGGAAATTCATCCTGGTCAGGCCGGAAAGCACCGGGGCGCCCAGGGTCTCGGACAACTCGATCAGCAGCGCCACCGATTCGGGATGACGGCTGGTATAGCCGGCTAAGATAAGGGGGTTTTCCGCCTCAAGCAACATCTCGGCGGCTTTATTGAGGCTGTCGGCATCAGCCGGTGCGGCTGACGATATGGCCACCGGAGCCGATGTCGGGACAGGCACCCGGTCAACCTCTTCGGCAAGAATTTCCTGGGGGTAAGATAAGTAAACCGGGCCGCAAGGCTCGGTGAAAGCGGTTCGAAAAGCCTGCTGGAGAACATCGTGGATATCCTCACCACTGTCTAGCATATGGTCCCACTTTACACAGCTACGCATGGTGCGGCATATGTCGAAAGGCTCTCTCTGCCAATCCAGTCGCTGGTTCGAGGGCGTTTTCCCGGCCCAGAGGATGACAGGTATTCGCCCCCACTGCGCGTTATGCATGGCCCCACCCACCTGAAGGGTGCCCAGTTCATCATGTACCATAACCATCTGCGGCCGCCCCGAAACCATGTAGTGTCCATGGGCGGCGGCCATGGCCACCGATTCGTCGAGGCACAGTACAAGCTTCGGCGTGCGCTTGCCCGCAGCTTTGTATTTCAGGAAAGCCACCTGGATAGGAGCGATAGCCGAGCCTGGGTTAAAGAAGACACACTCCACGCCGTTTGCGTTGAGCACCTCAACAAAAGCCTCTGCCCTTTGGTACTTTTCCATTTTTACCTCCCTATCTTAGGCAATGGCACACCTTGGTCAATCAAGGATTTCTTCAAAGCAGTATGGTTCACATCTCTGGGCTTTATATCCTCCGATCAACGCCTGTAAACCATGAGAGTCAGGGCTGCACATTTGACAGAATTATTGTTTTTGTCAATTGTGTAGCCCTGACCCCGTTGTTTTTCCTTTTTTTGTCGTTTTGCCGTGCACCATGAGCCGGAATGCGGACGATTAATGTCTGTAATCATAAATAAGGGCGTCCCTTTTTAATCAATCTTTTCTTGTTGATTATTAAATTGAGGAAGAGGGAACAAGCGCTCAGATCTTGGTGTTCCACAGTTGGAACATTTACTGTCATACCAGGCCATAGGCAAGCGGCACTGTGGACAACTCCAGCGTTCTTCATCGTATTTCGCCCATTTCTGAATGCCCATCTCGCGGATCTGCCTAAGGTTTTGAAGAACTTCGGCATGGTGCAACATTCCGTCATTATTAAAATTGGTAATGCGGGAGCAGGGAAAGTCCGGACAGTCGGAGCAACGAACCACATTCTGTTTGTCCGTAGGGCACGTCCTGATAGGACAGTTTCGGCAAAAGGAAGCAACCCTGCCATTACCGATACAGCCGTCGCAAAGAAGATCTTCTATCTTAAGCTTCATGGGGCCGGATGAAAACTGCTTCAACAGTGCACTTTGCTTTTGTTCATCATTGGTTTGGGTGGCGATGTACATAGGGCAGGCGCCACAATATAATCCACAAACAGCCACCAGATTTTCTTTGCCGGTATTGGCCCCCTGAACTCTTTTGCCTTCTTCAGTGTTATGCTTCGAAATCAATTCGGAGGCTGCCAGACAATCTAATTGCAGCCATGCGCAACAAAAACCCACACCTGCTACCTCTTTAACAAATCTTCTTCGAGTCATACCCTCTTTTTTAAAGAAATACATATTCATCCTCCATCCTTTAATAATGATTGCATCAACCAACTCTTAGAAAACATATAGGGATCGCGTCTTCACACTTGATAGAACCCGGATTAATAAGCCAAGGGCGTACCGCTATACATTAGTTTCTTGTGGACGTCCCACTTATGCCATGCTCCTAAAAACAGTTTTTAACAAAATATCAATTTATAAGCCGTTAATTAATTGTATTTTTCCCAAAAAACGATCTCTTCAAAATCTTTTCTTGGTCTAATCTTTGGATCTTCACCGGGATACCCCAAAAGAATTAAATCATGTACAAATAAATTATCCGGAATGCCCATGACCTCATAAGCGTTTTTGGGCGATACCGCACCCACCCAGCATGTAGCTAATCCTTGGTTTACGGCTTCCAAAGTCATGTAAGCCGCGGCGATCATGACCTGCTCGCCTGCTTTGATAGTCATAACCTGTTCGCCAAGATGGTAAGGTGCAAACTGTTCGCTTCCCAGGATAACATTATCCAGAACCTCATCTGGCCAATCCATCACGCCATATTCAATAAGCTGCTTCAAGGCTTCTCTGTGCTGTTTGCGGGAGAATGCCTCTGGTACGCCGCAGCAAACTATCACAACAGGAGCGCCGGCTACTTGAGGTTGGCCGGCGGCTACTTTATTTGCCAATTCTTCAATTTTGGCTTTGTCTTGCACCACAATGAAACGCCATGGCTGAGTATTTCCCCAGGAGGGGGCCCGCCTGGCCGCTTCCAACACCTTTTCGATTTTCTCCTTCTCCACTGGATCCGGTTTGAAGTTTCTTATGCTTCTCCTTTTAAGTATCGCATCAGTTACATCCATCTTAGTCCCTCCTTTTTTTATTTTTATGTCCCCTACCCTTTTCACCTTCACGGGCGGGATGAATCGCGCCCCTACGGACACGGACCATGGACACGCCATTCGGCAGTCTCATGGTCCCGGGAGTCATTTCCCTTAATTACTTCTCAGTAGGAAAAATCACCGGCCGGAGTCGAGTGTCCAGCCGTTGCCCAATCCATACGGCAGCGTTACGAACGGAAAGGCCTCGACATGATGGATTAAACCATTTCGGATTCCGAAGGTCTCCATTGTCACCAGATTCAAAATCATTCCCGGAGGGGCACCCGGCTTAGCGTTCCGGCTGGTTCCGTCGTGTACGAAAAGCGGAAAGGTGCCTACTATTTGTTTCTGCTCGTCGATAATCAGCGCGCGGCGCGGGCGAATGTGTTTCATATAGGCGAATATTTTGGTATCGATCTGCCCGGAACAAGTCAGCATACTGAACTTGAGCATCTCCCGGCCTTGTTCAGTATCTGCCGTTGGAATAAAAGGCGCCGGCATCATACGGCCGCCAGGAGGCGGATTGTTCACTGTCTGGTAGCCGTTCTCATGGCGAACGCACTCATCGGCAAATGCGCCGATCTTCCCGTTATCCCCTTCCAGGGCATCAAAATAAGAGTTGGCGACGCGAAACAGCATATCGCGGGAAACCCGTTCGGCCGGCGGGATATCGGTAGTCAAAACCGGTTGGGGGGTGGTTAAAAGCGGGATCGCCGCATCGTTGATTTCACGGTCATACAGCTGCTCGATTTCCTGAATCTTTCCGCGATCCACCTTCAAACGGACGGCAACCAGTGCATTGCGACCGCCGATTTTCAACCGCGCCTGCAGGGCAACCTGCCCCGAAACCGGATCGGCGACGTAAATTTTGAAGCTGGTCGGTTCCGTCTTCGTCCGCCAGAGGACCCCCTCGCCAACGTCAATGACGCCGGTGTTTTCGGTCATCCGTACATCTTTTGCCATGGGCGGGACGGCATCGCGATCCTGCTTGAATACGGCATTCATATAGCCTTCCATGATGCCGACCAAACAGGCGCGATCACACTCCTTGATCGCAGCCGGATTCCATTCCGGTTCTCCTGCCGCCGCTCCATTGACCAACAAACCCGCCGACAGCAAGGCCGCCGCCAGCATAAAACAGTGCTTCGATTGCATTAGAAATCTGGATCTCATATCGCCTCCTATTCTTTAATGACCCTTTTTATAGCCCCCCGTAAGCCAGCCTTTTTTTCTCCGCCCTGCTTAGTCCCTTTACCACCAGATTGTATGAATCATCTATCATTTGATGAAGGATCCCTTCAGGAACAGTGCCATCAAGGTATACGGAGTTCCAGTGCATTTTATTCATGTGGTAAGCGGGTTTGATCGAGTCAAACATGGACCTGAGTATATCCGCGTCTTCAGGATCACACTTTAGATTCAGATAAGGGACCTTTTTCTGCCACTCGGCCAGGGCAAACATCTTATTGCCTACTTTATAGACAGCGGCCTCGGGGCCAAATGGAAAATCCAGGTAGCTTCCCTTTTTTGAAAGCAGGTATTTTTCAATTTTATTTTCTATTTCCATTCCCTCAGTTCAACCATGAAACCATCAGGGTCCATTATTTCTCCCCTTATGGACCCGCCTATATCCACGGGTTCAACAGTGATCTCCACTCCCTTGTCCTTGAGATACTCAACCGCTTTTTCCATGTCCTCCACTTCGATGGCTATTCCCCTCCATCCCACAGGAAAGGCCGCATCGGACTTCGGTTCGGGATCTTTCACTGAGATCACCTCAATGACCGTGTCCCCCAGTTCTATAAATATTACCTCCTTGATAGGCGGCATGTCCAAAGGAATCCTTTCCTTGATCTTAAAATTCAGGATGCCGACATAAAAATCAAGGCATTTTTCAATATCAGCAGGAACTATCTCCACATGGTCTATTCTTTTAAACATAATTTTCTCCCCTCCTCTCATCACGCTATCTTAATTACTAGACTCGATTTTCTTTCATCGTCTTTTAAAACATATCATAGTCCCCGCATATACTCAGCCCTGAGAATACGCGGGTTCTTAACGGCATTACTGATTGTCTTAAGGAGCCTCTCCTTGTCTGCAGGAAGGGTACCTGCAAGCGGCAGGTAATTTGACGCATGGTTTGTGCGGAAGACTACAGGTCCCGGGGCGTCGATATTCCTAATCATCAGTCCGACCTCCTTCAGGACATCCAGGGGGTCGGTTACAGGCTCGAATTCCCCCCTTTTTATCATATCATCAAGGACTGTGCCCGGAACCACCATGAGCGTGAGTGCGGCAAAAAAGGAAGGATTCATCCGAGTGGCGGCCTTTCCCGTATTTATGGCATGTTGTTCGGATAGTTTTTTGCCGCCAAGCCCAAGAATAACCGTTACTGATGTCTGGATGCCGGCCTTATTTGCCTTGACAACCGACGCGATCTGGTCTTCAACGGTCACGCCTTTATTTATCAGGTTCAGGACCTCCTGGTCCCCGCTTTCTAATCCGATAAATACAAGATTAAGACCCGCCTCGCGGAGTTCGAGGAGCTCCTCGTCTGTCTTTCTGAGGATATCTTCACAGCATGCATAACATGAAACCTGCTTTAGGTCAGGAAATGTCTCGTAGCACTTCTTTACTATCTTGAGCAGTTCCGGGGTTTTAATAATCATTGCATTTGAATCAAGCAGGAATATCTTGTCAACACCCTTATATTGTCTTCCGCCTATCTCAATATCTTCAAGTATCTCAGGGGTCGGTCTGATCCTGAACTTTTTTTCAGGGATTGTCTTGTTAAAAACAGTTGAGTTACAAAAATAACACCTGCCTGCCGCGGCAGATGAACACCCCACAGTGGCCTGTACAAGCAGAGAATAGGCCTCGCTCGGAGGACGATAAACAGGCTCCGCATAATACATCTCTGTTCTTTTTGCTTGTTCTTTCATGTATTTTTCCTTTTTCCTCTTTCCTATTTTCTCTTATCCTCTTATCTTCTTATCTTCATACTTTATGCTTTCTCTCTTCTGCTTTTTAACCTCTGCCCTTTGCGCCATGCGCTCTGGGTTATACGCATTGCCCCCATTCATATACCGGCCAGGCGGTTAATGATATTATCATAATCTGGTCTTTAATACCAGTAGCCCTGACCCCGTTGTTTTCACCAGCGTCTCCTCTTTAATCAACTTTTAAAAAGCCTCTATCGATATTCCTGGCAATAGCTGCAATATTTGGGTAAACTATCAGGGAGGAGACGTCACCATGAAAGAAATCACTGGAAAAACCGCCTTTATCACCGGGGGCGGCAGCGGTATCGGGCTGGGCATGGCCAAGGTGTTTGCTAAGGCCGGCATGCAGGTGGTGATCGCCGATCTGCGGCAGGATCACCTGGATGAGGCCATGGCTTTTTTCAACAAGGCCAATCAACCGGTATACCCCATTGCTCTGGATGTAGCCGACCGAAACGCCATGGCCCGGGCAGCCCGGGAAGCCGAAGACGTATACGGCCCCGTTCATGTGCTGTGCAACAATGCCGGCATAAATATCATCGGTCCATCGGATCAGGCGGGGTACGAAGACTGGGACTGGCTGCTCGGTGTCAATCTGGGCGGTGTGATCAACGGCTTGGTCACCTTTATTCCGCGTATCAAGGAGCATAAGCAAGGCGGCCACATTGTTAACACATCTTCCATCGCCGGCATCGTGGCCGGACCGGGCAACGGCATTTATGCTGCGACGAAATTTGCTATCCGGGGGTTGTCGGAGTCATTGCGTTATGATCTGGCCCCTTACGGTATCGGGGTCTCTGTGCTGTGTCCCGGAACCGTCGCTACCAACCTGTACCAGAGCGAAGAACATCGTCCTGCCCGCTATGAGGGAGTGGTCGATGATGCCGTCCGGAAAAATCGGTCATTAACCGGCCAGATCTTCAAGGAGGTGCTGCCCACCGGCATGGACCCTGTTGAAGTGGGAGAAAAAGTCCTGGCCGGGATTCGGCACAATGATTTCTACATATTGTCCCATCCCGAGTTCAAGGAAGAGTTTCAGGAATCCTTTGATGAAATCATCGCCGCCTTGCCCGACGAGCCGTTGGACCCCCGGCGTGAAGTCTATGAAGAGCAGCGCCGGAGTCATCGAAGAGAGGCCCGTGAAAAAGCTGCGGCAATCCCTACGTCCACTGTTCCAAAACGGAGACTTGACAAGGTTACTTGAGTTTCTTAGTTTCTTATGAACATCCCCCTCTACACAATATAATGGGGCGATTTTCTATTGACATACAACACGGAAATCCATATGCTCAAAAGCTGCGGCAATGAAGTAGGGTGAGGATGATGCCGAATTCAATACAAAAGAAGTGTTTTAATTCTTAGTGTAACTATGGGGCTCAAGGCTGCACATTTGACAGAATTATTGTTTTTGTCAATTGTGTAGCCCTGATCCCGTTGTTTTCATGACTTCTATAATTGTATATATATGTACAATTAAGTTGTATAAATATATACAATTTCTCCTTGACAAACCCGCTGTAATCTATTATCTTCTCTAAAGAATGGGAAACCTATGGTCACATCAAGCAGATATAGAATCACTGGCAGGCAACTGATAGATACGATTGACAACTGGGAGAGACTGATCAATTTCAAGGTCAAGCTGATCGGATCTGGCGGGACCGCCTTGACACTTCTCGGCATAAAGGAATCGACCAAGGACATAGATATGATAGTCCCTGTGCAGAAAGAGTATGAAAGGCTATTAACGTTCTTGCGATCGATCGGTTATCAGGACAAGGGGAACGGCTTAATACACCCGGACGCCCCCCTATTCCTGTATCAATTCTGGGCCGGTAACAGGGTCTTCACAACGGAGCTGCTCGACTCTCCCCTGGACCCGGGCAGAAATATAGTTATCAAGGAATGGAGACATATCTATTTAGGCGCCCTTAATCTTCAGGATCTGATTATTACCAAGATATTTCGAGGAACGCAAGTCGACACTGAAGACTGTGTGTCTGCCTTTGCTTCATTTGAGATGGATCCGGAGGCACTCCTTGAACGGTATGCTGAGGCTGCAAAATATGATCTCAACCCGGAGAAGATGATGGCGAACTTCCTCCTATTCGCGGAAGCCCTGTCGGAAAAGGGCATTGTAAACCGGGGCTTTCTTGAAAAGGTAAAGGCGTACAAATGAACAAAGAGGAACTTATCACAGCACTGGGAGAACTGGGTTACCAACTTTTAACACCCGAAAAGAGGATCCTTAATGGTAAAAGGGTCCTTGAAGTCCTCGACAAATTGTCAGGCTCCGAGGATTCCAGGCTCATCGAGGCATTTCCTGTGGTCCTGGCAAACTCTTCTCATCGCGGCATAAAGCTTAATATTGAGAATCTCCTGTCCAGATATGGCGAAGGTACCCAGGAAAGGACAGATCTGGAAAAACTTATATTGGCCAGCTTAGATCTGTTAGCACAGGAGGGTATGGGTCAGCCGGATGGATTGGATAGCATCATGGATACCCTGAGATTGAAATATGGTAATTTACTAAACCAGGAAACCCTGGAACTGGGGGGTAAAAGGTCTGTATCAACAGAACGCCTGAGAAATACCTTTAGGAGATATGCGGCAGATCTCGACAGATCTGAATCAGCCCTTGAGAGAGAGAAGAAAAATCAGCTTCGTACATTCGAGATGAACCTCCATCTAAGCACCTTGTTTTCCTCAAAACAGAAAGAACTCGTTCTGAAGAAATTAAAAGGAGAACCTCTGTCAAAGACAGAGAGGGAGTATTTCTCACGCGTTGTAAAGAACAAGCTGGAGGCCCTGGCAGACAGCGAGCTAAACAAGGCAGCCGCTGCCCTTGTTAAGAAGCGATGATAAATGGATACGCTCCTTTAAAATTAAATCCCCGACTCCTGCAATACTATCTTCTGGCTCCTAACCGCTCGATAGGCCATTCGACAAGTTCATGGCCCTGAGCGAAGTCGAAGGGCTTCGCGTCTTTTTGCTTTCACGGACACGGACCACAGACACGTTCACGTCCCTCCTTGCGCCATGCGCTCTTTTTGTTCCTTCAGCCTTCAATCTTCAGCCTGAATACCTCTTTCCTCTTTTTTACCA
>CAVZMS010000071.1:0-41007 GCA_963776085.1 uncultured delta proteobacterium | reverse complement strand
AACCTCGGTATGGGCAAGGATTTCTAATGCCTTTTGACGGAGACCTTCAATCTTTTCCCTTAATTCACCCCTGATCTGTCGGGAGGCCAGAATGAGGCCTTTATCCGATCTAGAATTGATAAGATCAATCGTCGCTTCCGCCTGGGTCAGGTCAATCCTGCCGTTTGAAAAGGCCCTGAAAGTGAATTCTCCTGGTTTAGCAAGCCTCGCACCTTCGTTGAGGACAATCTGGAGTATCCTTGATAACAGAATGGGGCCGCTGTGGGAGTTGATCTCAACCACATCTTCTCTTGTATAAGAGTAAGGGGCTTTCATGAAGGACATAAGGACTTCATCAACCATCTCTCCGGATGAGGGGTCAATAAGTCGGCCAAGGTATAGGTGGTGACTCTCAAGATCCTTAATATCTTTTCTGGGTTTAAATATCCTTTCGGATATTTTTTCGGAGAGGGATCCGCTAATACGGACAATACCTATCCCTGCCTGGCCAAAGGATGTGGCAATAGCAACGATAGTATCCTTATTCATTGGATCATACGGCATGAGAAGCCATTAGGTTAATACATTAGTGTTCAAGGGTTCGAGGATTCAAGTTTATCTCCAAAGGTTTTAGATGGTAGGCTGAAGGCTATTGGGTTAGTTTGTTATATTCTACCTTCTGACTTCTGACTCCTGTCTTCTTTTCACTCAACCTAACCCTGACCCCTTGAACCCTTATAATCCCCAGCTCCATTTAGAGATGATGCAAAAGGTATCGGGCGTCATTAGTCACCTATTTCTTCGGTATAATAATCACCTTTTTCAGGATACCCTCACCCCTGCTCCTTGTTTCCAGCATCTCGTCACCCTTAAGAGCCAGATGCACTATACGTCTGTCATGTGGATTCAAAGGGCTGGTGGTAAAAGGCTTTCTGTACTTTTTTGCCTTATCCCCTATCTTTATGGCCAATTGAGTCAACGATTCGATACGCTTTTGTCGATAATTCTCCGAATCAATCAGAACCCTTATCTTTTTCTCAAATGTCTTATTTACAGCCATATTTACAATATATTGAAGGGCATCCAATGTCTTTCCTTTTCGTCCAATCAAGAGCCCAGAGGTGTCTCCATCAATATTCAAGAAAATCTTCCCGTCAGATACCTGCCCGCTTATTGACGTCTCAACAGGTATAAGAGCCAGGATACCTTCCAGAATCTCTTTTGCTGTTTCAAACCTCTTCGGATCATTACTTATTTCATCGCCTCTTATGTTAACTCTGACCTTGGTTTTTTTTGTCCCAACCAGGCCAAAGATCCCGGCCGAGCCCGGTTCAATAATATCGATATCCAGATCTTCTATAGGAAGATTCAACTCTCTTGATGCCTTTTCAATAGCCTCTTCGGTACTATCTCCTTCAAACTCATATGTCTCCATGTAAATCCTCCGATTATTAACTCGGTCCTTTGTTCATACGGTATTGCTGACCTATGGAAAGGATATTATTTATCAGCCAGTAGAGTACAAGACCGGATGGAAGGTTTAAAAACATTACGATAAAGATAACAGGCAAAAACATCATGACCTTGGCCTGAGCAGGATCGCCCGCTGTGGGCGTCATCTTCTGCTGGATAAACATTGACGCCCCCATGAGGAGGGTAAGCACCGGTATCCCATAAGGGGGAGACATAAATGGGATACTGAAGGGAAAATTAAACAAACGGTCGGGCGCCGATAGATCCGTGATCCATAGGATGAAGGGGGCTTGCCTTAGCTCAATAGAATTCGCTAATATCCTGTACATCGCATAAAGAACAGGGATCTGGATAAGTATCGGCAGACACCCTCCCATGGGGTTCACCTTATAGGTCTTGTAGAGTCCCATCAATTCCCGCTGCATCTGTTCCTTGTCATCCTTATATTTTTCCCTTATCTTGACCATCAGGGGCTGCAGTTTCTGCATCTCTTTCATTGATTTAAAACTCTTGTGCGTCAAAGGCCAGAATATGATCTTGATCAGAACAGTAAGAATAATTATAGATACACCGTAATTGTGTACGAATCTGTTAAAGTAACGAAGGAGGAAATGCAGCGGTTTGGCAATAATATCAAAAAAACCGAAGTGAATTGCCTGGTCGAGTTTTTTGCCTAGCTTTTTTCAGTATATCCAGGTCACGAGGCCCCATATATAACGTAAACCTGATGATCCTTTCTCAAGATGGTTCTATACTGATCGATGGGGCGACATATACTGCCTCAATAATGCCGGAAGGTAATAACCTGCCGATAAAACTCCCCTCTTTTTGATCCTCAGGGATGACAGCTGAAATAAAATAATCATTTTCATAGGCAACCCAACCTATCCGGCCCGAGAGTAACTTAGTCCTCTTCCATCTTTTTGGGCTTAATTTCATTGAGCTTGTCATCCAGTAGCAGTGCTGCCCCGGTAAATGAATAATAACTGCTTTTCTTTTGAGGAGGAAGATTTTTCAGGTAGGCGCTGATATTACCTTCGGACTGGAATCCAGAATGATTTACAATTGTAATAAAGATGTCAATATCATATCTATCCGGATAGAAACGAAAAGTCTGATTGATCTCAACGCCATCGGACCTTAAAGATTTAAATATCAGATCTTTGGGGGCGGATCCATCGGCAAGGTCTATAGATTCTTCGCTTACGCTGTAAAAAATCTTTTTCCCTTCAGGGGTTGATTTGTCATCAAAGCTTATCGAAAAGAAATCTTTATCGTCATCCTTTAGATTGATAAGTTCAATAGTAGGTGAATCAGGATCTTTTGTGACCCGATAGTTCTTTAATTTAAAGCTCTTTATCGTCGCCCCTTCATTGGAAAAGATAGCGCTGTATAGAGGTGTATCGATAAGGATCTCTTTCTCTTCGATCGTGGGATATGGCTTGTATGCCCGTCTCCCACTTCCGAGTCTAAAGGAACTAAAGTAGTGGTTACCGGAGTTTTAATTGATTCGGATACGCCAACTTTTTCTTCCTCGTGGATACCCTCCTTACTTGAAACCACTCTGTTTCTGTTTCGGTACGTACAGATATGACCATAAGATTATAACCAAAAATGATAAGGCAAAAGCCAAAATTATCCTTTTTTCCATCTATAAAACCAAATCCAGCAATATATAATAAACAAACTATGAATTCGATGATTTACGCCGCTCTAGTCAAGAGGGTTATATCCTCCGGGGTGGAAAGGATGGCACTTGGATATCCTAACCAATGTCATTACGCCTCCCTTGAGTATCCCATATCTTTTAATTGCGAGCTGGGCATATACGGAGCATGAAGGATAAAAACGGCAGGAGGGGGTAATAAGCGGAGAGATTATTTTTTGGTAAACAGATATTAGGCCTATAGGTATGTACCTTAGATTATAGACATGACTTTTTATCAAGAATAATCTCACTAAGTTCTTCTTGTATTTCCCAATAAATAAGGCTTTGGGCGCCTTTATTTGCAACAAAGACAACATCAAAACCTTTAGGAAATATTTTTTTATTTAATCTAAAGAATTCCCTGAGGAGCCTTTTGATCCTGTTCCTCTTTACCGCTTTCCCAATCTTCTTACTTACGGTTATCCCAAGCCTGCTGACGTCTAACCCGTTCTCCTTAAAAATGACTGCAAAATGTTCTGTGAGATATCTTTTCTCTACTCGATTTAGATTGACAAAATCCTTTCGGTTCAATAACCTTTCTTCTTTAGGATATAAAGGAGACTCCATAAAGTTTAATTATACTGATAGCCGTTTTCGTCCCTTGGCCCTTCTCCGTTTTAAAACCTTTATACCGCCTTGGGAACTCATCCTTATCCTGAAACCATGGGTGCGTGATCTTTTAATATTGCTTGGTTGAAATGTTCTTTTCATTTTTTTTAAATGCCTTCTCTTGGATTTTCTATTGATTAAAAATTAGTTTGTTATTAAACAGTAATAAGAAATATTTGTCAAGTTCATTAAGCTATTTTACCAGACCACAAATCGTTTTAATTACTTAACCTATTGATTATATGTTTAATATTGGAAAGGATTAGAATATGTTACTTGACCCCATTCTTGGGCTGTTTTCCAATGATCTTGCTATCGATTTAGGGACCGCAAACACTCTTGTTTATGTTAAAGGAAGGGGCATAGTCCTAAGTGAGCCATCGGTAGTAGCAGTAAGAAAGGATGCCAAAGGCATTAACAAGGTCCTGGCTGTAGGGAAAGAGGCAAAAATGATGCTTGGGCGCACCCCGGGAAATATAGTAGCCATCCGTCCAATGAAGGACGGGGTTATCGCTGATTTTGAAATTACAGAGGCCATGCTGCGTCATTTTATCAGGAAGGTACATAATCGAACCACCCTTGTTCGGCCCAGAATTATTATCTGCGTCCCATCAGGGATAACCCAGGTGGAAAAGAGGGCGGTTCGGGAATCAGCGGAATCGGCCGGAGCCAGGGAAGTTTTCCTGATAGAGGAACCCATGGCTGCAGCCATCGGCGCCGGGCTTCCGATTACCGAACCTACAAGCAATATGATCGTTGATATAGGGGGTGGAACTACGGAGGTTGCAGTAATATCTCTTTCCGGTATTGTTTACAGCAAATCAGTAAGAGTTGGTGGCGACAAGATGGACGAGGCTATTTTACAGTACATTAAGAGAAAATACAATCTTCTTATCGGCCTTTCCACGGCTGAGATAATCAAGACAACCATTGGGAATGCCTTTCCCAGCGATCATATTGAGACTATAGAAGTCAAAGGCCGAGACCTGGTAACCGGTATCCCCAAGATTTTAACGATCGACTCGGATGAAGTAAGAAAAGCCATTTCAGAACAGGTCGAGACCATAGTGGAAACCATACGCATCGCGCTGGAACAAACTCCCCCGGAACTGGCCGCCGATATCGTGGACAGGGGGATAGTTTTAACCGGAGGAGGTGCCCTCCTTAAGGACCTGGACGTTCTTCTCAGGGAAGAGACAAAACTCCCTATTATCATTACAGAGGATGCACTCTCAACGGTTGTTCTTGGTTCCGGAAAGGCATTGGATAATATTTCCTTGCTCAGAGAGGTTATGATCAAATAATAATTTCTCCTTGGGGCTGATAGAATAATTGCTGTCTATTAAACGGATTAAAACATTCTGGATATGGGCCCTCCTTATATTTATCGCCCTTTTTTTTATCTCATCAAATTTGGGGGGGAAGAGGTCATGGGATCCATTCGAACAACTTGTTATAGAGATTATCGCCCCTTTCCAAAAATTCATAAATAATACAGTAAATTTCACTGAAGGGTTATGGTTAAAGTATTTCGGATTAATAAATACCCACAATGAAAACATGAGGATGAGGAGGGACCTCGATTCCCTCAAAATGGAGAATATCCTTTATCGAGAGGTGCTTGCCACCAACCTACGCCTTCAACAACTTTTACAATTCAAAAATACGACCGACCAACCTGTAATTGCTGCTCAGGTCATAGGAATGGATCCTACCGGATGGTTTCAGTCGGTAATAATAGATAAAGGGAAAAATGCAGGGATTAAATTAAATATGCCCGTAGTGAATGCCGAGGGTGTTGTTGGAAGACTGGTCGCTGTTTCGCACAATTACTCGAAAGTCCTGTTAATTATAGATCAGAATAGCGCCGTGGACTGTATAATCCAGCGTTCCCGGGATAATGGAATCGTGAAAGGATTATCCTCAAAGGTTTGCACACTTGATTATGTTCTTAAGTCAAGCGACGTTCGTGTCGGAGATATCGTTGTAACTTCAGGTCTGGGGGGGATCTTTCCAAAGGGGATACCCGTAGGCGAGGTGATAGATGTGAAAGATCCGGCCGGAGAACTTTTTAAGGATGTTAAGATAAGACCTGTAGTCGATTTTTCAAAATTAGAAGAGTTGTTGGTAATATTAAAGGAGGACACATTAGCCAATTATCTAACAGAAAAGGATTGATCGTTTATATTCTCTCCTGGTTCATCTCTATCCTGTTTATTTTAGTTAAAGGGTGGATAAAAAACCACACCATTCTTAAATCAATTGATGTGGATATTGTTATAGTTCTTATTGTCTATCTCCTGACGCTTTATGGAAAAACAGGCGTGGGAATATTTGCATTCTGCCAAGGTCTGGTAATAGATATTTTTTCCGGGGGGATATTGGGATTTTTTGCATTTGTTTATCTGGTTGTATTTTTTTGCATCAGGATTGCTTCCCTTCCTATGGATATATCTGCCACCGGAGGTCAGATGGCCGTTATATCCATGGCGGTCCTGTTAAAAAATATCTTGATGGTCACTTTTTTATATCTGTTTTCAATGGAAATCGCATTCTCGTTCTATGATCTTATATTTTTTGCCTTTTCAGCTATATGTTCGAGCCTGATAGCACCTCTCCTTTTCTATCTCCTGAATTTATTAAACCGTATTTATATAGGGGCGGACGGGGAAATTTGAAAAAAATAATTAATATTGGCTTCTGGAAAAGTATAATAATTTTTTATATTCACCTTCAAATCGTTCCTGGTAAGACAGGTACAGGGTAATCTCAGTTGAGAACCTCAGGTTTTAATCCGGTTTTAGTGGAGATTTTAAACAGACGACTCAGGACTGTTGCGATCCTTGTCATCGTGATCATCACCGCCCTTATTATAAGACTATGGTTCCTCCAGATAGTAAACGGTCCGCTCTACAGAACGCAGTCTGAAAACAACCGCATTCATCTTCAGAAGATTCCGCCCTTCAGGGGAATGATTTTTGATCGCAACGGAGAATTACTGGTTGATAACCGCCCATCATATGATCTCTATATAATTCCTGAAGATATACAGGATAAAAAGCAGCTTTTGACAGGACTTGAAATCCTGCTGGACATCAATCCGGAAGAGACTAACAATAAATTGGATAAGATCACAAACATATATTCCTTTAAACCCATATTGATCAAAAAAAATATTACCCGCGATGAACTGGCTGTGGTCGAAACCCACCTGTTTAACCTGCCTGGTCTTTTGGTCCAACCCAGCTCCCAGAGAAGCTATTTATTCGGGAATCTTGCGTCCCATGTTATAGGATATCTGGGAGAGATAAATGAAAATGAATTAAAGAGCGGCAAATATCCGGACAATAGCTTCCGGAGATCTTATCGGGAAATCCGGGGTAGAGAGCACATGGAATAACTATTTGAATGGCATAGCAGGCGGCAAACAGGTTGAGGTGGATGCAGCAGGTCGGAAATTACAGGATCTATCCATAAAACCGCCTGTCTCAGGGATGAATATGACCCTCACTATTGATAAGGATCTCCAGGCTCTGGCAGAAGAAAATCTGAAGGATAAAAAGGGCGCTATTGTCGCCTTGGACCCCAATAATGGCGAGATTCTTGCCATGGCGAGCAGTCCGGCTGTTGATCCTAATCTCTTCATCGGAGGTATCGATAAAACGGAATGGGGAAAGATGATCTCCAGCAGCGATACCCCTCTTCAGAACAGGGCCATTTCAGGGCAATACCCGCCAGGATCTACATTTAAGATGGTTATGGCCCTGGCCGGGCTGGAAGAAGGTGTTATCAATCCGGAGGAGTATCTCTCCTGTAACGGAGAGTTCACATTGGGGAACTATACATATCATTGCTGGAAGGAGGGTGGACACGGTAGTGTCAACTTCCTCAGGGCGATTACTGAATCATGCGATATATATTTCTACAAAATAGGAATACGCCTGGGTATAGATAAGATCGCCCATTATGCAAAGATGTGTGGCCTTGGGCAAAAGACGGGATTTGAACTGAGCAATGAAGCAGCAGGATTAATCCCAACTACTGAATGGAAGTTAAAGAGGTTTGGTATTCCCTGGCAACTTGGTGAGACCGTTTCATCATCGATCGGTCAGAGTTATGTATTGGTAACCCCGCTTCAAATGGCGAGATTGATTTCCGCGATATTTAACGGCGGCAATGTATATCAGCCCAAGATTGTCCGGAGGATAGGCAATGATGACGATGATGTGTACCAATCCACGCCTACATTGATCAGGTGAACTCGGTGTACGGCAGGAGAACCTGGAACTTTTAAAAAAGGCCCTTATCTGCGGTTGTCAACGAACCTCAAGGCACCGGGGCCAGGGCCAGAATCAAGGGTGTTAAGGTTGCCGGAAAGACAGGAACCGCTCAGGTCATTAGCACTTAATACGGCCAAAGAATCTGAGGCTCGGAAAGCAAAGACCTCGAAGAATATAAAGATCACGCCTGGTTTGTTGCGATTGCACCGGCGGAAAACCCTCAGATTGCCGTGGCAGTATTGATAGAGCATGGCGGACACGGCGGCAGTGCCTCCGCCCCCATTGCAAGGGATTTAATAAAGAAATACCTTAATATCGATCAATGATCATTCATTATAAATGCTCAATGAGCAATGATAAATGATAATGTAAATCTTATGATGTTCGATAGAAGATTACTGCAGAATTTTGACTGGATCCTGCTTCTGATATTGATCCTGATTGGGGCAATAAGCACTATTAATCTATATAGCGCCACCTTCCCTATCAGGGATACAGGCGGTTCTCAGATCTTTTATTAAGCATATCTATTGGTTCTTGATAGGTTTTGCATTCCTTTTGATAATGACCACCTTTGATTATCATTTTCTGGAAAGACTGGCCTATCCGATTTATTTTTTTTCCCTTGGCCTGCTTATCCTGGTGCTTGTTATGGGCGAGATATACTCCGGTTCCCAGAGATGGCTGAGTATCGGGGTATAACGTTCCAGCCCTCGGAATTCTTCAAGATCACCCTTGTAATAGTGCTCGCTGCGTATTTTGCAGGCCATGGAGAATACAGCGAATACCGGTTAAGAGATCTTTGGCGGCCTTTACTCCTTATAATGGTGCCCTTCCTGTTAATAGTGAAGCAACCCGATCTGGGGACCGCCCTTATCCTGGTAGTTGTATCCTTTTCCATTATACATGTTCATGAAGGTCAACTGGAAATCTCTGCTGATTCTCATCATGATATCTCTGTTATCAGCCCCTTTTGTATGGTTTTATCTCTCAAGGAGTATCAACAGAAACGTATCCTTTCATTCATTAATCCTGATTCAGATCCCCTGGGGTCAGGTTATCATATTATTACAGTCAAAAATAGCCGTCGGCTCCGGACTGTTATTGGGGAAGGGGCCTCTTAAAGGGCACCCAGACCAGATTAAACTTTTTACCAGAACAGCATTCCGACTTCGCCTTTTCCGTAATGGCCGAGGAATGGGGATTCATGGGTTCCGCCTTGTTATTGATACTCTATCTTCTGCTCATATTGTGGGGGATAAACATAGCGAAAAACTCAAAAGACATGTTCGGCACTATTTTGGCTGTTGGTATAGTCGCCATCGTTTTCTGGCAGCTTGTCATAAATGTGAGTATGGCAATCGGCCTTTTGCCTGTGGTAGGCATCCCGCTTGTATTTTTTAGTTCCGGTGGATCGTCGATCATTTCGACAATGGCAGGCATGGGTTTGCTTATGAATATAAGCATGAGGCGATTTATGTTTCAATAATATGCTTTTATTTCTTCTTGCAAAGGAAAATTCTGATATGATATCCAAAAAACATTATTAGAGTGATAATATGAAAAAAAGAGATGAGATAAATGCGTTTCTTGGCAACCATACGGAATTTGAGGGCAAATTGTCCTTCAAGGGAGCAGTACGCATAGATGGAAGTTTTACTAGGTGAAATATTCACTGAAGGGACCCTCATCGTTGGCCAATCGGCCAGTCATCAAGTCCGATATCCATGTCTCTAACGTCATTATCAGCGGTGAAATCAGGGGTAATATTATTGCCGATAATAGAATTGAGATACACGCGCCTGGAAAGGTATTTGGCAATATCCAGGCACCTGTGGTAGTCATTGATGAAGGCGTTATATTTGAAGGAAACTGCCGGATGCAAAAAAAAGATAAAGATACAGAAAAGAAGTTAGCTGTCATCAGTTAATTTGATTTTCCGCTAAATCCCTTTGGTTTCCCTATAAAAATAACGATAAAAAAAGAGATTGATCCGGCATGTTAAACATTGATTATTCATTATTTATCCAGATAGCTAACTTCCTTTTTCTTCTTATCTTATTGAATATAATCCTATATCGTCCTATCCGCAGGATCTTAATCAGACGAAAAAATGAGATGTCTTCCATGGAAGAAATTGCCCAAGACTTGAGACGCAAGGCCGACAAGTATTCGGAAGAGTTTGAGGAGAACCTTTCGGATATGAAGAAGAAGGGGCTTAAGGAAAAAGGAGACCTTAAGAACCAAGGCATAGAAGAAGAGAGGGAGATGTTGCGGAATACATATTCTTCCGTTGAAGAAAAGATACATAAGACAAGGATTGATATACAGGATAGGGTATCACAAGTGAGACAGTCCCTTCAAACAGAGTTGGAAACTTTCTCACATGAGTTGGCGGAAAAGATCCTTGGAAGGGACATCTGATGTTAGAGACACGTCATATCAAGAGACATATCTTTTCAGTACTTTTTCTTATTATATTCCCTATTTTTCTCTTCAGCCTGGCCACGGCCGAGGAAAATAGGGATTCAGCCAATAACGAATCCATTCAAACCACCGTCAACGAGATAAGCCATGAAGCCGGCAATAACGAAGATCGTAACGGAGATCTCACTGACCTTCTTTACCGTTTTATTAATTTTACCCTGTTGGTGATTATCCTCTTTACTTTTATAAAAAAGAGTAAACTAATGGATCATCTATCGAGCCGCAGTGAGGAAATAAGGCAGAGGCTGTCGGATCTGGAAAGGGAGAAGGAAGAGGCTGAAAGCACATGCCGTGAGGAAAAAATAAAGCTCATGGATCTCAAGACAAAAAGAAAAGAGATTATTGATCAATATAAAAAAGAGGGAATGGCCGAAAAGGATAAGATCATTTCCGAGGCAAAAGAGAAGGTAAGGCAGATCCTTGAACAATCAGAACTGACTATCCGTCAGGAAATAGAATCCGCAAGGGATAGGCTGAAGCAAGAGATTGTTGAACTTGCTGCCCAAAGGGCCCAAGAAATCATCGCAAGAGAGATGGATGAAAAGGATCATGATAATTTGATTAATGAATTCATAGAAAGGGTAAGTAAGATAAATTGACCAATTCGAGACTAGCTAAGAGATACGCCAGGGCCCTATTTAGTCTAGGACAGGAAGAGGATTTCTTCAATAAATATGGCCAAGAACTTGAGGAGTTTACAGCTTTCTGTCGGGAGAATATGGAATTTAAGCAGGCCATCTCGAATCCCATCTTTACTATTGAGGATAGAAGAAAACTCCTTCAGGCTGTGTTGAAGCAGAGCGGCTTTTCTGTTCTTGTGCAAAATTTTTTAAAGCTCCTCTTGGATAAAAACAGGATTGGCGCCATAGAGGCTATAAACGAGCATTATGCTAGACTTACTGACGAAGCATCAAATATTGCCCATGCAGAGATAGTCACTGCCAAGACCTTGAAAAAGAGGACTTTAGATAATGTAGTTAAGTCTTTGGAAGGATTAACATCAAAAAAGATAAAGCCGGACGTTAGAGAAAATCCGTACCTTATAGGAGGCATTATTGTAAAGATAGGTGACATGGTTTTGGATGGAAGTGTAAAAACTCAGATTGAGGGACTTAAAGAATCTTTTAAGAGGGGTTATCAAGGCTAATGGATATAAAAGCGGAAGAGATAAGTCAGGTAATAAGGGAAAAGATTAAGAATTATGAAAAAAAAATAGAGGTCAGCGAGACTGGAATCGTTCTTTCCGTGGGTGATGGCGTTGCCCGTGTCCATGGGGTAGAAAAGGCTATGGCCATGGAGATGCTCGAATTTCCAGGTGGAATCTTCGGCCTCTGCCTTAATCTGGAAGAGGATAATGTTGGTGTCGCCATTATGGGCGACGATACCAAGATCAAAGAGGGTGATATCGTCAAACGTACCGGTAGGATCGCGGAAATACCTGTAGGCGAGGCGATGCTGGGAAGGGTCATTGACGCCGTAGGTAATCCGCTGGACGGGAAAGGCCCTATTAATGCCACAGAATTTCGAAGGATCGAGATGGTAGCGCCTGGCGTCATAGCCCGTCAACCTGTTAAAGAACCTATGTACACAGGTATTAAGGCTATCGACGCCATGACCCCAATAGGAAGAGGACAGCGGGAACTTATCATAGGTGACAGACAGATCGGCAAGACAGCACTTGCGGTTGATGCCATTTTAAATCAGAAACATAGTGATATCTATTGCATCTATGTAGCAATAGGGCAAAAGAAATCCACAGTGGCCCAGGTTGTGGATATCCTGCAACGTGCGGGTGCAATGGAATATACCACTGTCGTATCGGCCTGTGCCAGCGATCCGGCCACCCAACAATTTATGGCACCCTATGCCGGCTGTTCTATAGGAGAGTATTACAGAGATAACGGAAAACACGCCCTGATTATATACGACGATCTCTCAAAACAGGCTGCCGCCTATCGCCAGGTCTCACTCCTTTTGAGAAGACCGCCGGGACGAGAGGCATTTCCAGGTGATATATTCTACAATCATTCCCGTCTGCTGGAACGAGCCTCCAAACTAAATGATGAATTAGGGGGTGGTTCACTTACCGCCCTTCCCATTATCGAAACCCAGGCTGGCGATGTATCAGCCTATATACCCACAAATGTTATATCCATCACAGACGGCCAAGTCTATCTTGAGCCCAGCCTTTTCTTTTCAGGTGTGCGTCCGGCAATAAATGTCGGGCTGTCTGTCTCTCGTGTTGGTGGTGCCGCACAGACAAAGGCAATGAAAAAAGTAGCAGGGACGCTCCGTACTGAGATGGCCCAGTTCCGGGAACTTGAAGCCTTCGCCCAGTTCGGAAGCGATCTTGATAAGGCTACACAGCGGCAGATTAATAGGGGACGAAGGCTTGTCGAGGTACTGAAACAGCCACAATATCAACCAATGCCCGCTGAGAAGGAAGTGATGATCCTCTTTGCTGCAACCAAAGGTTACCTTGATGAGTGGCCTGAAAAAACTATATCTGAATACGAGAGCCGGATGCTCGAAAACATGGAGTCCAAGCACCCGGATCTCTTAAAAATAGATCAAGGAGTCCGGCACTATCAACGATGAACTGGAAGAGAAATTAAAAAAGGCCCTTGATGAATTTAAGGCCGACTTTCAGCCTTCCGCTTGATTATTGATTGTTAATTAGTCAAAAAGTTGATTAGTTAAATTGTTAAAGTCTTTTAACAAATCAACGATTTAACCATTCAACTATTTAACTAAGATTACTTATTATAGAGAAAATATAGATGGCGACACTAAGGGATATCCGCAGGAAGATAGGTGCTGTAAAAAAGACCCAGCAGATAACCAGGGCAATGAGTATGGTGGCTGCGGCAAAGTTAAGGAATACCCGGACCAGGATGGAAAACTTTCGTCCCTATGCCGACAAATTCGTTGAAGTCTTGGGCAATCTTTCCAGCCGCATTGATCCCGAGATCCATCCGTTAATGGTTAAGAGAGATGATATCTCTAAAGTCGAACTATTGCATTTTACAGCGGATAGAGGCCTTTGTGGGAGCTTTAATATGAATAACATTCATATGGGTGAAAAATGGGTCGATGAACAAAAAAGACTCGGTAGAGAATACGGCATGAACTTGATTGGAAGAAAAGGAAGAGACTATTTCCAAAAAAGGGGGGTCAATATCATTACAAGCCATACTCATCTATACGGAGCTGTCGATATCACTTTTATTAACCAGATGACCATGGATTTTATAACAAGGTATATAGATAATAATATGGATGAACTCTACATGATATATACCCGTTTTATTAATATGGGAAAACAGGAGCCGACCCTGGTTAAGCTTATACCTATTGAACCTTTTCATAGAGAGGCATCACTTGAACATCAGGCTATGGAATATCTGTGCGAACCAAGCGCTGAGGATCTAGTTATTGAACTCTTGCCAAAACATATCAGCGTCCAGATATTAAACGCCTTTCTCCAGAACGAGGTCAGTGAATATGCCGCCAGAATGGCTGCGATGGATAATGCCACAAAGAACTGCAAGGATATGGTACGGGATCTTACATTGATTTACAATAAGGCACGACAGGCGGCCATAACCGCTGAACTGATGGATATCGTTGGCGGTGCCGAGGCTGTTACAAAGGCCTAAGTGTCTTAATAAGAAGAGGTCTTAATTAAATCATGAATGAAGGCAAATTAATACAGGTCATGGGACCAGTCGTGGATATCGAATTCCCGGAAGGGGCGTTGCCGGAGATATTAACGGCACTGCATATCACTAACCCGGCTATCGATGACACTAAAGATAATCTTGTTGTTGAGGTAGCCCAGCATCTTGGCGACAATGTGGTCCGTTGTATCGCCATGGATATCACCGACGGCCTTATCAGGGGTATGAAGGCAAAAAATACAGGCAAACCGATTCTTATGCCTGTAGGAGATCCTACTCTAGGCCGCCTGCTAAATGTGGTCGGCAGGCCCGTGGATGGCTTGGGACCGGTTGAGGCCACCGAATATATGCCTATTCACAGGCATGCCCCAGAGTTTATTGAACAGGATACCTCGGTAAAGGTACTTGAAACAGGGGTCAAGGTTATTGACCTTCTGGTCCCTTTCCCAAGGGGTGGTAAGATGGGCATGTTTGGCGGAGCTGGTGTAGGTAAAACCGTAGTCATGATGGAGATGATCCATAATATCGCCATGGAGCATGGAGGTATCAGTGTCTTTGCAGGTGTCGGGGAAAGAACAAGGGAAGGTAACGATCTATATCTGGAGATGAAGGAGTCCGGTGTTTTGCAAAAGGCTGCCCTGATCTACGGTCAGATGACCGAACCCCCGGGCGCTCGTGCGAGAGTAGCTTTATCCGCACTCACTGCCGCTGAATATTACCGTGACGAAAGAGGCGAGGACGTGCTTCTCTTTATTGATAACATCTTCCGTTTTATCCAGGCGGGTTCCGAAGTGTCGGCCCTTCTGGGAAGAATTCCCTCTGCGGTTGGTTACCAACCCACACTGGGGACTGACCTGGGAGAGCTTCAGGAAAGAATCACCTCCACTATAAAGGGGTCCATTACCTCTGTACAATGTGTTTATGTCCCGGCGGATGATCTGACCGACCCGGCACCTGCAACGACATTTGCGCATCTTGACGGTACAGTCGTTCTTTCAAGACCTATTTCCGAGTTGGGGATCTATCCTGCGGTGGACCCCCTGGACTCCACCTCTCGCATTCTTGACCCTCACTATGTGGGTGAAGAACACTACAGGGTAGCCAGACAGGTCCAGCAGATACTTCAAAAGTATAAAGATCTTCAGGATATTATCGCTATACTCGGGATGGATGAACTCTCAGATGAAGACAAAATAACGGTTGCACGGGCAAGAAGGATACAGAGGTTCCTGTCACAACCCTTTCATGTGGCTGAAGTTTTTACCGGTACCCAAGGCAAATATGTCCCTGTGAAAGATACCATCAAAGGGTTTGGGGAGATCATTGAAGGAAAACATGATGATCTGCCCGAAGGGGCCTTTTATATGGTCGGAGGTATCGAGGAAGCACGGGAAAAGGCGGAAAAGATGGCTATGGCCAGTAAGTAGATGGTATATATTGATATGGGAACGCTATTTCTAGAAGTTGTAACCCCTGAAGGAGTGATAGCAAGCCAGGAAGCGGATATGGTGGTCGCCCCAGGCACCGAAGGAGAGTTCGGTATTCTGCCAGGCCATATGAACTTCCTTTCCGGGATAGTACCCGGGGAACTTCGATTCTATCATGGAGAAAAAAGTGAGCATCTGGCAGTTAGTTCCGGTTTCGCAGAGGTATCCGGTGATAGGGTATCGATTATCGTTGATACAGCTGAAAAAGCCGTTGATATTGATGTTGAACGAGCTCGGCGAGCCATGGAAAGGGCCAAAGAGCGAATGGAAAAAGAGAAAGACCCCGCTGATTTCTTGATGGCGGAAGTCGCTTTAAAGAGGGCTATCTCGAGAATAAAGGTTGTAGAAAAGGGAATATAATTCTTCGCTTTTATATAATAGCATAAAGGAGGCAAGCGCTTGGCTTGCCTTTTTTATTGACTTTTTTACCCTAAAGGATAATATATAAGGAATTCGATAACCTGGATATGGGCAAGCATATTAAAATCACGGTGTTCTCAGGTTTTAAATGCCTCTTGGTTTTGGATCACGGCATTTCATTGACTTCACTTGTAGGCAAGACAAGTATAAAGCATTATATTATGTAAAAAAAGGAGTAGGATGGAACAGCGGAATGAGGTGGACTATTTCAAGGTCCTGGAAGAGAAAGTGGGACTCCTTATAGCACAAATAAAATCGTTAAAAGATGAAAGGGAATCATTAAGGGAAAAGATCAGTCAACAGGAGAGAACCATCGCAGATTTTGTCGGTGAGGTGGAAAAGTTAAAGGGTAACAGGGATAAGGTCAGGGACAGGATAGTAAATATCCTGAAGAAAATTGAACAAATGGATATTTAAATCCATGGAGCAACTACATTGGAGAAACCTGTAAAAGTAAAAATCCTTGATAATGAATACCTCATTAAGAGTGACGAGGAGGATATTGAAAAAGTTTATAAAATAGCGGAATATGTTAATAAAAAGATAAAAGAGATTAATGATAACAGTGAGGGTCTTTCGGAGAAAAAGACCGCTATTCTGACTGCACTCAATATTGCAGGTGAATATTTTCAGATTTTAAAAGAGCGAGATCAATCTGTTAATCAATATCCGTAAACGATCAGAGGCGCTGATCTATAATATTGATTCTTTGATGGGCTAAATGATCCCCCCATTTTCTTAGAAGATATTATAAGCTGAATCAATGTTATGGGCCAGGAAAAGGTTACCTAACCGAGAGGGGGAAACAATCTTTTTTAAGGTATGAGCTGTGACTAATATCGCTAAGGTGAATGACCAATTAATATAGCTTAAAGATTATATGAAACTATTTTAAATGATGGATAATGATAATAAAACATAATATAAATATTAAGCTATCTGTCCTGTTGAGCAGATACTTTAGGTATCCGCTTCTATTTATAATGGTGTCCACCCTTAAGTGACTTTAGTCCCGCTGCCATTTACCCCTCTCTTTTAAGTCAGCTTGAAATAATATTAATTTACCATTTTTCGGATAAGCGCTCCTTATTTCCCGAAAAATGTTTATTGTGAAAATAAAAAAGGCATCGAGTCGTCGATAATAAGATATTTTTCTGACTCGCATGTTTTTTTCAGGGAGGATGGTGGTCTATTATGTCAACAGATATGATGATGATAGTAAAGATGATTATCGCAGCTTCGGCTGGGATCATTTTCGGGATAATGTTAGGCTTCTGGATTCGTAAAAGGATAGTCGAAAGACAGTTAGAGACCGTAAATAGCTATTCAACGAAGATTATTAACGAGGCTCATAAGCAGGCCAAAACGATTAAAAAGGATGCCATGCTTCGTGCCAAGGATACTATCTATCAGATGAAACTCGATTTTGAAAAAGAGACAAAGGAAATAAAAGGACTGTTACAGGCACAAGAGAGAAGGCTCTTAAACAAGGAAGAGAGTTTGGACAAGAAGATACATCAATATGAGAGTAAGGACAATTCACTTCTTAAACGTGAAAAGGATATCGAACAGATTGAAAATGATCTAAAGAAAAAACAGATTGACCATGAAGAACTGATCGCCAAGCAACGCAATCAACTGGAAAGTACGGCAGGGATATCCAGTGAAGAAGCTAAAAAATTACTTGTCCTTTCAATGGAGGATGAAGCCAAGCATGATGGGGCGAAACTTATTCGCAGGGTTGAGAACGATACCAGAGAGACCGCTAAACGAAAGGCGCAGGAAATCATTGCCCTGGCAATAAAAAGATTTGCCGGTGAGTATGTGGCTGAAAAAACCGTATCTGTGGTTGTTTTACCTAATGAAGAGATGAAAGGCAGAATCATCGGGAGGGAAGGACGAAACATCAGGGCGATTGAAGCGGCAACGGGAATTGATCTGATTATAGACGATACGCCTGAAGCCGTTATACTTTCAGGTTTTAATCCGGTGCGCCGGGAAGTGGCAAAGGTCTCGTTGGAAAGATTGATGGAGGATGGGAGGATTCATCCCGCCCGGATAGAGGAAATTGTAAAAAAGGTCGATAATGAGATAGAAATCAGCATAAAAGAGGCAGGAGAACAGGCAACCTTTGATGTGGGAGTCCATGGGATAGATCCGGAACTCATTAAATTACTCGGCCGGTTAAAATACCGTTCCAGCTATGCTCAGAATGTCCTTCAGCATTCAAGGGAAGTGAGTTTTATCTGCGGGATTATGGCATCGGAGCTTGGAGTAAACGTAAAAAAGGCCAAGAGAGCGGGATTACTGCATGATATTGGGAAGGCGGTGGATCATGAGGTGGAAGGGCCTCATGCCTTGATCGGAGCTGATCTGGCAAAAAAGTATAATGAGTCGAATGATATTATTCATGCCATTGCTGCGCATCATGAGGATATACCCCCCGATAGTATCCTAGCCGTTCTGGTACAGGCGGCAGATACCCTTTCGGGCGCTCGGCCCGGCGCGCGGCGGGAGATGCTGGAATCTTATATAAAGCGACTGGAAGATCTCGAAAGGATCGCAATGTCATTTAAGGGAGTCAGCAAGTCATTTGCGATCCAGGCCGGCCGCGAGATCAGGATAATGGTTGAAGGAGAAAAAGTTACCGATGATCAGTCAATTATCCTTTGCAGGGATATCACAAAGAAGATAGAAAAGGAACTTTCCTATCCGGGACAGATAAAGGTTATAGTAATCCGTGAGACCAGGGCTGTGGATTATGCCAAGTAGGTTTACCAAGCATCATGATTCATTTGGGGGTTAGCTTATGGAAAGGACTCTATATAACAAGGATGGGGATGCCGTAGCCTATAAAACTGATGATTATCATGAAACAATATACATGTGGGATGGAGCCCCTGTCGCTTATCTGTATGATGATCAGCATGTATATGGGATAAACGGGCGTCATCTGGGCTGGTTTATCGACGAGATCTTATTCACAAATGATGGAATGCGGATCGGTTTCACAGCCAATTCATGTCCTGTCTCTGTTGCTAAGGAACAGACCAAGACTGAGAAGCATGCAAGGGATGAGATTCGGCCAAGATGGGCGGCCCCGCCAATGCCGAAATTAGGTTTCGATTTCGCCGATCAGGAACTCTCGGATCTCCTCAAGGAAGGGCAGGTCATTCGGTTACCTAAAGAAGAGAAAGAAATTATCCGAAGAATCAGTCTAATAAGACCCTGCGATCAAAACACTATTTTATGTCAGGATGGCCTGTTGATCTGCATATTCATGATATATGTTCCTTTTAGGCAAGTTATTTACGTGGTTTACAGTCCGATCGATTTAAGGTGAATAGACATGATACTGGAGACCAAGACAATCTATCTGTTGGACGGGAATTCCTATATCCATCGCGCCTATCATGCCATAAGCCCCCTCTCAAATTCCAGGGGTTTGAGGACAAACGCGATATTCGGCTTCACGAAGATGTTGCTCAAGCTCTTTGAGAAAAAAAGACCTGAATACCTTGCCGTCGTCCTAGATAGCAAAGGCCCCACATTCAGACATGAGATTTATAAGGATTATAAGGCAACAAGACCGCCCATGCCGGAAGAACTGGTGGAGCAGTTGCCGTATATCAAGGCCATTATTCAGGGCTTGAATATCAAGATTATTGAAAAGACGGGATATGAGGCGGATGATATTATAGGAACCCTTGCAAGACTCGCCGAGGACAAGGATTATAAGGTTGTAATAGTGTCGGGAGATAAAGACTTCAGGCAGGTGATATCGCGCCAAACATCCTTATGGGACACAATGAAGGACAGATATATTGATTACGAGACCTTCGTCCGGGAATATGGCATCGAACCCGACCAGATGATAGACCTGATGGGACTTTCAGGTGACAGCTCGGACAATATACCGGGTGTTCGGGGTGTTGGAGAAAAGACCGCCGCTACCCTTATAAAAGACTTTGGAACACTTGAAAATCTCTATGAACATATTGGCGAGATTAAAAAAAATAAACTTAAGGAGAATCTTCAGGGCTCATATCAGGATGCCGTCCTGAGTAAAAAATTGGTAACCATAGACCGGTACGTGCCGATCGATGAGGGTATCGAAGATCTGAAAACAGGGATACCCAAAAGGGATGAGCTGTCGGATCTCTTCCGGGAACTGGAATTCAAGGGGTTGTGGGATCAGTTCGCTTCACGAAGAGATGAACATGGAAAGGATTACAAACTATGCATTTCGGAGGGTGATCTCCTCGACCTGGCAGATAAGATTAAAAGAAAAGGCATGGTATCCATTGATACTGAAACGACCAGCGATGACCCGCACAGGGCCAGACTCGTTGGGATATCCTTGTCAATTGAAGAGGGTCAGGCCTATTACATCCCCATGGGTCACGTCTATCTTGGGGCGCCTGAGCAGCTGAGCCTTTCGAGGGTCCTTGAAATCCTTAAAGACGTCCTTGAGGACGAGAAGATCGCAAAGATCGGGCAGAATATAAAATATGACGCCCTGGTATTGAAACATCATGGGGCTGAGCTTAAAGGCATACATTTCGACACCATGATCGCCTCCTATCTCATAAATCCTAGACCTGAATCAGCATAACCTTGGATACCTCGCGCAACATTACCTGAACCATAAGATGATTACTTATCATGAGGTCGTTGGAAAGGGTATGGCCGAGATCAATTTTTCCGGGGTAGACGTTGAACGGGCAATGGAATATTCCTGCGAAGACGCGGATATCACCCTAAGACTGATGTCTATACTGGACCGTAGGCTTAGGGAGGATATGAATCAGGACCTTTTTTATAACCTGGAGATGAAGCTATTGCCTGTACTTAAGGATATGGAACTAGCCGGGATCAAGATTGACGCCCCGTTTTTTGAAGGCATGTCTCGTCAATTTCGCAAAAGAGATCAAGGATATCCAGGGGAAGATATACGCGGAGGCAGGCATGGAATTTAATATCAACTCCCCTCAGCAACTGGGCCTTGTCCTGTTTGAGAAACTCGGGCTCCCGGTGCAGAAAAAGACCATCAAGACCAAGTCCCTTTCAACGGATGTGAAGGTCCTTAACAGGCTTGCGTCATCAGGATTTCGTCATCCCAAGGCTTATCCTGCAGTATCGGACCCTGTCTAAACTCAAATCCACATATCTTGACGCCCTCGTAAAGATGGTAAATCCATCCACGGGCAGGATACATACCTCCTTTAACCAGACAGTGGCGGCCACCGGCCGCCTGAGCAGCAGCAACCCCAATCTCCAGAATATCCCGATAAGGGGCGAGGAAGGCAAAGATATCCGGAAGGGCTTTGTGGCTGAAGACGGCCATTTCCTGCTTTCAGCGGATTATAGCCAGATCGAATTGAGGATATTCGCCCATTATTCAAAAGACAATACGCTGATTGATGCCTTCAGGCGGGATGAAGATATCCATTCCAGGACGGCCTCGGAGATCCTGGGCGTTCCCATCAATGAAGTAACCCAGGCTATGCGCCGGATAGCAAAGGCCATCAACTTCGGAATCATATACGGCATGGGACATAGAAAACTTAGTGATGAACTGGGCATAGACACCAAGACCGCCAAAGAATATATCGAATCTTATTATAAGAGATACAGCGGGGTGGCAAGATACAGGGAAGAGTATGACCAAAACAGCCGTGGAAAATGGTTATGTCACCACCCTGTTTAACCGCAGGAGGTATCTGCCGGAGATTAAGAGTGATAATAACAGGCTCCGCTCCGAGGCCGAGCGCATGGCCGTCAATACGCCCATCCAGGGAACCGCAGCTGATCTCATCAAGAAGGCCATGATAAATATCCACGAAAAATTAAAGGGAGAGGGATTCAGGAGCAGGATGCTCCTCCAGGTCCATGATGAACTCCTCTTTGAGGTGCCGGAAGACGAGGTAGAAACAATCACCCCTGTTATTAAAAAGGAGATGGAAGAGGTCTATAGGCTGGATGTTCCCCTAAAGGTCGATATTAACCATGGAAGGAATTGGGGTGAGGCGCATTGAATATTATTACCATAACGTTATGTTTATTCTTCAATCGCCGTCGGCGATAGCATGCCGCAATAGTTGTAAATATTTTATGATAAAAAGTTTTTCTAATTCAATAAAAAGATGAAAAAATGACTTTTCTTTTCAAGATTGACAAGTTGTTGTCTCTCCCCTAAACTCCCTCCGGTTAATAATAGATGCAATTAGATCATCGATTTCCGGTTAGAATTTTGCATGATAAATGTACTATATATGTCCGCAGGGATCTCTTTTCAGAGGCGAAAATTTTATAAGCAAGGAATCGGCATAAGGATATCGTCAGGCGGACGGCGAACAAAATTCTAACCGAAAATCGCTGCAAAGAGAAATAGGAAGGCACACATTTGAAATTAGCCGTTGAAATGGAAGGGGTGCACAAGACCTTTGTCTATGGGTGGCCCCGAAAAAAGAAAAAGCATGCCCTGCGCGGTATAGATCTGGCCGTCCCGGAAGGGGTTTTTTGGGGTATCCTGGGACCAAACGGGGCCGGCAAGACGACCCTCCTCTCCATCCTCGCCAATCTGATCACCGCTGAGCAGGGTCTGGTCAGGGTCCTCGGAGAGGACATCCGCAGCCGGGCCAAGGTGGTGCGCTCACGGATCAATCTATCCTCAGGGCATGCCAATTTTCCATGGAGTATGACGGTTCAGGAGAACCTTCATTACTATGCCATGCTCTACGGGATCTCTGGTAAGAGACGCAACCAAAAGGTAGAAGAGCTTATAGACCTGTTTGACCTTCAGGATTTCGCCAGGGTTCCCTTTGATGGGTTGTCCACCGGTACCAAGCAGAAGCTCTCTCTCGCGAAATCCCTGGTCAACGACCCCGAACTCCTCTTTCTTGATGAACCCACAGTGGGCCTTGATCCCGATGTCGCCAACAGGGTCCATGAATCCATCCTGAATATCCATAAAGAAAAGGGCACCACGATCTTGATGACCACACACAATATGAAGGAGGCGGAGGCCCTCTGTGAAAAGATCGTCTTCATTAAAGACGGGATAGTCAAGGCATTCGGGATACCCCAGGGTCTTAAGGAAGAATTGCGCCTGGGCGACAAGATCACCATCTTTTTCGACGTGGCCGTCTCCGCGCCTTCCTTCGAAGAGATGGCCGGCATTTACAATTTTGAAACTGGCGATGGAAAGTGTCGGATCATTGTTGACGACCACAGGAAACGCCTTCCGCAGATCCTCGATCTGTTTGTGCGAAGGGGAATCCGGATCACGAATCTCAGCATTCAGGAGGCTGACCTTGAGGATGTCTTTATCACCCTTACAAGGTGAGATAACAAAGATAACGGCCTTTACCTACAAGAATTGGATCATGACCAAGAGGAACTTCTTTACCTTTTTTGAGATAATTTTTTTTCCGGTGGTGGGATTCCTCTCCGTTGGTCTGCTTGCCGAATTCACGCAGCTTCAGCCTGAGATGAGGGCATTCATACTTTTAGGCGTGATCGCGATGGGCGCCGTGCAGGTCTGTCAGCTCGATGTCTGCTATTCTCTTCTCTACGATGTGTGGAGCAAGGCCGTAAAGCACGGATTTATCGCCCCCATAGGGATCAGGCATATGCTCTTCGGGTCCCTTATCATGGGTATCATTAGAGGTTCAGTTGTCTTTCTTATCCTCATAGCGGCAAGCTATATCCTCTTTGATTTCAACTTCATGGTCCCCGGGGTCTCGGCCACCCTCATCTTTGCCTTCGGCCTATTTCTCAACGGGGCGATGGTCGGGATGCTGGTAAGTATCCTGGTCCTCATCTTTGGAAACAGGGCCGAGGTCGCCGCATGGTCCACTGTAAGCCTCATGCTTCTCGTATGCGGGATATACTACCCGGTCTCCATTTTACCTAAGGGGATAATGTTCGTGGCGGAGGCTATTCCCCTGACCTTTTTCCTGGAGTACTTCCGCCAATTCTACGGATTTGAGCCTACCTTTCACCATGTCCTCGCCAAGGGTTATATCATGGTCTTTTTCTATCTATTCATGGAGGTCCTGCTGTTAAAGCTGGCCATCAGGAAGGCAAAAAAAAGAGGCACACTACTCAAGCTTTCGGAATGAGCACCATCTTATCGAACCACGCACTCCCGCACCCATGGTCCGGCTATCTTCTTAAGGTTGATCATATCCTCTTCGTCGTATCCGCATTCGGAATCCTGGAAAAATTCGGGGTGTAATAATTCTGATCTGTTAAATCTCTGCAGGGCATACAGGCCTGAGCCTTTGATCAGCCTGGCGATATTTTCAATAACGCGCTCATCCACGAAACCTTTCACGCAGGTGGTCCTGAACTCATAGTGAGGGGCAGATTCCATGATGGTCAGTATGCTTGAAAGGATATCTTCGGGATTGCAGGCGGTCCTGACCAGGGAATCATATTGAAAAGGATCCGTCTTTATATCCATGGCGATATAGTCCACAAGACCATGTTCAATGAGCCTCTTCAACTCGCCCGGCCTGCTCCCGTTTGTATCAAGCTTAATGGAATAGCCCAGTTCCTTTATGGAGTTGCATAGCTCAACAAGGTCCTTTTGGAGCGTCGGCTCTCCGCCCGAGATAACCACGCCGTCCAGAAAATGCCTCCGGCCTTGCAGAAAGGCGTAAAGGCCGTTACCCTTTAAAGAAGCAGGGCATTCCGCACCACCCTTGACAAGGGACGGATTATGACAATAGGGACAGTCAAAATTGCATCCCGATAAAAAGATCACACAACTCACCTTGCCCGGGTAATCTATAAGGGAATTTTTTTGTATGCCTCCGATACGCATGGTCTATGCCATTTTAAATGTCTTTCTCATGCCGAACTCGGCCTGTTTGCCGTTATTCCACTGCTTGACGGGCCTTAGATACCCTACCACCCTCGCATATACCTCGGTCTCTTCATTACATATCGAACACCTCTCCTGTTTCCCCTTGAGGTAGCCGTGGGACGGACAGACGCTGAAGGTCGGGCTCAGGGTGACATATGGAAGCCGGAATCCCGTGACTATCTTCCTTATCAAGGCCTTTACCGCGCCTGTGTCTGTTATATTTTCCCCAAGGTATATGTGCATAACCGTCCCGCCCGTGTATCTTGTCTGCAGGTCATCCTGGAGAGTCAGGCACTCGAAGATATCGTCCGAATAATTGACCGGAAGCTGTGTGGAGTTTGTATAAAATGGCTCGGCCCCTGCCTCGTACTCCTCCTCATTGGCGCAGATTATCTCTGGGAATTTTTCCTTGTCACATATAGGCGAGCCGATACGAGGTGCCCTCCGCAGGGGTCGCTTCAAGGTTATAGATTTCGCCTGTCTCCTCCTGCATCTCCCCGATCATCTCACGGAGATAATCCATAACCTTGATCGCGAATATCCTGCCTGCCTCAGTGGCGATACCTTCTCCCAGAAAATTCAGGCAGGCCTCGTTCATCCCGATAATCCCAATGGTGGAGAAATGATTCTTCCAGTATAACCCTGTGCCTTTCTTGACCTCTCTCAGATAAAACTTTGAATAGGGATACAGGTCATTCTCAGTGAACCTTTCAAGTACCTTCCTCTTAATAATCAGGCTTTCACTTGCCAGCCCGACCAGCTTTTTAAGACGCCCGAAAAACCCCTTCTCGTCCTTAGCCAGGTAACCTATCCTCGGCAGGTTAATGGTCACAACCCCGATGGAGCCCGTAAGGGGATTTGCTCCGAAAAGCCCTCCCCCCCTCTTTAAAAGCTCCCGGTTATCAAGGCGAAGTCGACAGCACATGGACCTCGCGTCTTCAGGCGACATGTCGGAATTGACGAAGTTGGAAAAATAGGGGATACCGTACTTGCCCGTCATCTTCCAGATCATCTCAAGATTCGGATTATCCCAATCGAATTCAGGGGTAATATTATAGGTGGGGATCGGAAAGGTAAAGACCCTTCCCCTGGCATCGCCTTCCATCATTGTCTCGGCAAATGCCCTGTTCAGCATATCCATCTCTTGCTGAAATCAGGAATATCTCTCTTCACGCTCCTTGCCTCCTATTATCACGGGGAGGTCTTTCAGTATATCCGGGACGTAAAGGTCCATTGTGATATTGGTAAAAGGTGTCTGGAAACCGACCCTGGTAGGAATATTTATATTAAAGACGAATTCCTGGATGGCCTGTTTCACATCCTTGTAATCAAGATTATCATAGCGCACAAAGGGGGCAAGGAGGGTGTCAAAATTTGAAATAGCCTGGGCCCCTGCCGCCTCACCCTGAAGGGTGTAGAAAAAATTGACTATCTGCCCCAGGGCGGACCTCAGGTGTTTTGGAGGACCGCTTTCCACCTTGCCCTCAACGCCTTTAAAACCATTAATGAGTAGATCCTTCAGATCCCATCCAACACAATAGACGGAAAGCATACTTAGATCGTGTATATGAAAATCACCGCTTTTATGGGCATTCCTGATCTCATGGGGGTAGATGCTGTTCAGCCAGTATTCCGACGTCACCTCTGATGAGATATAGTTATTCAGCCCCTGCAGGGAGAAACACATGTTGCTGTTCTCCTTGATCTTCCAGTCCAGCTTCTGTATGTAATGATCCACCAGATCGACATTTGCCTTTGTGGAAATGGCCCTTATCTGTGCGTGCTGTTCCCTGTAAAGTATATAGGCCTTGGCGCTTTTATGGTAGGGAGAGTCCAGAAGGACCCTTTCTACAATGTCCTGTATCTCCTCGACCTCAGGACGGGGACCCAGCCTTAATTCATGGGCCAGGGTTAAAACCCGGAGCGTAAGTTTTCTTGCCTCCCGTTCATCAAATTCACCGGTGGCCTTTCCCGCCCTGGCGACTGCCGATGTGATCTTTGATGAATCAAACTCAACAATCCTTCCATCACGCTTCTTAATATTATCAATCATCTGTTCTCTCTAAGTTCTATCCCTCTAAATAGATCCTGTTTTTTGATGGGTACGTGAAATCGTATTCGGCTAAAATAAACAAAGGGGGTAAAGTTGAAAGATTTCGGTAAAGCAACATCTGAAAGAACCTGGTTGAAATGGATTTATAAGATAAATCGGGAAGGGCGGGATTTAAAAAGACCGCCCTTTTATTGATGATGTATAGGTTACATCAACATGTTGGGGTATGTCAAGCTATTTTTTCAATATATAGTGTTAAAATGAACAGGTCTGCCCTATTAAATTTCCTGCTATTCCGGCAATTAATAATCTCTTGGCTCAACCCATACAATGTGATTTTTATTGATAAAGAGCACTTTACCGGAGCCGTCTTTGTGTTCTACATCGGATAAGATAATAAAGGGATTCTCTTCCTGGGAAAAGAGATCGGATACCCTCTCTTTGTCGCCTATATTTATCTTTCCCAATAAATCTGATCCATCCGAGGTTTTAACTATGATGTTTCTATACTCTTTTTTGTAAGTACCTCTGCTATCTTCCATGCCATTATCCCCCTTCCTTTAAAGTATGTGTCTTCACCTCTGTGTGCCATACACTCTGACTTAATAAAATTAACATAACTTCCTTAATTGTACTACTCCTATTTTAAACATTTCATCAATAAAAAACGGGGCGCCTAGAAGGGTCTATTGTGATAACCAGTCATGGGACCGATATTATAAGAATCGGCTTGGTATATATTTTAAAAGTGTATGCACGTAGATTGGGAAGCAATGTCCGTCGTATGGCGTAGAGGAGAGGCGGTTATCTGTCTTTTTTCAATTCTCTTTTTCTTCTTCTTTCGTTCAAAATGTAGAGTATCACGCCGCTTAAAAAGAACCCTAATATCCCCCCTTTGTAGTAATCAAACCATCCAGGTTGGGGGCTTATGTAATGAGTTATCATGATACTCAGCCCCATAACTACAAGGATGAAGAGCAGTGCTATCATATTGAATATATCCTCCATTAGTGAATATAACATTAAGAGATAAACTGGAGCAAGATTTAATTGATAAAGATAATGATACCAAATCACAAGCTGGATAGTCAAAAACCCTTACCCAGATCTGTAACTCATCTTTTCTGGTAGGTCCATACCGCACGGTTGTGATCTTCAATGGTACTGGAAAAATGGTGTGTCCCGTCATTTTTTGACACAAAATAGAGGTAATCGGTCTCCGCGGGATAGAGCACGGCCTTAATGGATGCAAGACCCGGATTAGCGATAGGCCCCGGGGGAAGGCCTCTGATGACGTAAGTATTGTAAGGTGTCGATACGAAAAGGTCTTTCCGAGTCAGATTCCCCGTAAAACCATTGATGCCGTATATCACAGTGGGATCGCTTTCCAGTCGCATTCCCTTCCTAAGCCTGTTTAAAAAAACACCGGCAATAACAGGCCTCTCTTCCGCGCGCCCTGTCTCCTTTTCAACAATGGATGCGAGCGTGACGACTTCCTCTACTGTCATACCCAACTCCTCTATCCGCTTTCGATATGGCTCAATAACTTCCCAAAAACGCTTGATCATAACATCAACTATCAATGCTGGAGAAAGTCCCCTGCCGAACTGGTAGGTATCGGGATAGAGATAGCCCTCAAGGCTTGGACCGGATATCCCATATTCTTGTAAAACGCCCGGTTCATAGGCAAGGGAAACAAAGCTGTTCTTATCAACAAGGGCATTTGCAGCCAATATATCTCCGATCTGCTCAATAGAGAAACCTTCTGGAATAGTAACAGGGTAAGTTATAATGATCCCTCTGGTCAATATCTCCATTATCCTGATAGGGGCCATATCGGAACTCAGCCGATACTCTCCGGCCTTTATCTGTCTGCTATATCCCATAAGCCTGGTCCAGAGTATAAAGATTGTCTTGTTACTTATAAGCCCATGACTCTCAAGGTTGCCGGCTACCTCTTTAAGGGACATGCCTTCCCGGACGATAATGACCTGGTCTGTCCCTCCTTTCTGGGCCGGTTTAATAAAAAACAGGCCGAATCCCACAATAATGACAACCATTAACAGGGATAAAAGGCCGGTGAATATGACGACGATTCTTTCTCTGTAGATCTTAGACATTTGTTAATCGACTTAGAAATAGTCCAAATGACAGAAGCAGGCCCTGGGCTATAACGGTCTGAATGGTCAGGACCTGTGCCGGAATAAGGTAATCGCGTGAAAGATATTCCCTCCACACGATGCGCATGGCACGTAAGGCCAGAGGGAAAGATATAAATGCCAGCATGACCATGTAATGTATCTTTATAATACCCACCAAAAGGATAACCGAGATAAAGGAGAGCATCATAATTAAGCAGTATAGATATTTGGATATTTCCGGGCCCAGTCGAACAACGAGATTCGTTTTGCCGGCCTCTTTATCAGCCTGATAATCGGGAAACTGATTTATCCATATGACACCTGTGATAAGAAAACCCTGAGGGAATCCGATGGCAAAGGACTCAAGGCTCAGTAACCCGGAATTCACATAATATGCGCCGAGGGTGACCAGCGGGCCAAAGGCGAAGAATATTACTGTTTCACCCCATCCCCGTGACATCAGCTGCAGCGGAGGTGCGGAATAGGACCATCCGGCGAAAAGGCCAAGCAGGCCAAGCGGAACCACGAGAGATCTTCCGGCGTGAATCAGACATACGGCCGATGCCAGCGCCAGTGCAAGGAAGAGGATCGACATCCCAAGTACCGTTGCCGCCTTTAACTCTCCGTCCTGGATAACACGGCTCCCGCCACTGAAGGGCGTCACGCGCAAATTTATCGGATCACTCCCACCTGCGTCATAATAGTCATTAAGCAGATTGGCGGCCAGGTGGATCGCCGCCACGCCAACCAGCGCAAGTAAAAAATTAGATAATAAGATAGATATTTTTCCGTAAATGCCAGGCAGGTGCCTATTATAACCGGAATAAGGGATCCTGCCAGGAATGGGGCCCTGACGGCCTTAATATATGGATTCATTTTCAGATATCTACTCAATCTAAAAATTGTTCTAATGTCCCACGGGGGTCTCTTTTCAGAGGCAAAACGCTTTAAGAATATTGAATATCGATTTCTGAATATCGAATATTGAAAGAGTCTAAACTTCATAATTCAAAATTCCCTGTTCAATATTCAATATTCTCTTTTTTAGCCCTATGCGCCATGTACTCTGCGATATGCCCTCCGCCCGCCTTTGCTACAAGTTATGCAAAATACCGGGCACTGTACTATTTCGCCTCTAAAAAAGAGACCCCCATGGGACATACCTGCACTTTATATTTAGCAAAATTCCGGATAACTATGGTTTAAACCGCGAATCCAATCCTTAAGCCAAGATACACATACAATCCTTTATCCCCATTTTTCCAAGGGGCAGATGTTGCATAGAGGTTTTCTGCGGCAATATTCCTTCCCAATCCTGACGATAAGGGCGTGAAATTCATTAAAGAGCCCCGTATCTTCGGCTAGGTTATCCGTAAATAGTTCCTGCAGGTCATAATATGAGGCCTGATCGTCCGCCAGGCCGTGCCGGTTCAGGATACGGTGCGTATATGTATCAATAACGAATACAGGACGTTCAACGGCATATAGAAGGATGCTATCGGCGGTCTCAGGCCCGACGCCTTTTATAGACAGGAGACATTCTCTCAATGTGTCACTCTTTTCCATGAGAAGCATGGGGATATCGCCATCATATCTTTCAACGATAAACTTAATAAGATTCTTTAGTCGTGCTGCCTTGATATTGAAATATCCGGCGGGTCTTATTTCTTCAGCCAGTTCCGAAATAGGTATGCCATTAAGGGCCTCAATATTAAGAATGCCTCTTTTCTTAAGGTTTTCGATAGCCTTTTCAACGTTGTTCCAGCTCGTATTCTGCGTGAGGATGGCCCCGACCATCATTTCGAGCGCATCCTCTCCCGGCCACCAGTGCTGCGGACCAAAATGATTCAACATTAAATCGAACATCTCCATTAGTCTCGCGCCCGTTGAACTTGGCAAAATAGCCCCCTCCCCTTTCCCAAAATCCACTATCTAATTTCTGTATCATCAATGCGGACAAGGGATTTTTATAATGTCCCTGGACACCAGCAAGGTATCATATGCTAATTGGCGCCGACGGAGGACGACGACTGAGGCGTATGACCAATACGCCGCAAGCCTGTCGAGAGCCTCAAGGTCGAACGAGAGGAGTGAGCGAAGGCAACGCCGCAGATGATGCCTTGCTGGTGGATCAGGGTTTCTTTATTGGCTTGACAGGTTATGCAGGATAACTTAGATTTACGCTTCATGTCAACCAGGCATAATGTGACCCTGTAGGCATCAAGGTGCCCTCATCTCTTTAGGGTATAAGGTGTAAGGTATAAGGTGTAAGGTTATTAAGGTATTCAATATTCAATATTCATTATTCATATTCAATCATTATCAGTTGTCGCAATAAGATATGCCACCAGACCAAAAACTTTTTAAAACAAGAAATATAGGCATCATTGCCCATATCGACGCCGGTAAAACGACCATTACTGAACGAATACTCTACTATACCGGCAAGGTACACAGGATGGGTGAAGTCCATGACGGAGAGGCCACTATGGACTGGATGCTGGAGGAAAGGGAGAGGGGTATTACCATAACCTCCGCAGTAACCTCCTGCAATTGGTCAGGGCATACCATCAATATTATCGATACACCTGGGCATGTGGATTTTACCATAGAGGTGGAGCGTTCCCTCAGGGTGCTTGACGGGGCAATCGGCGTCTTCTGTGCCGTGGGAGGAGTGGAACCGCAGTCAGAGACGGTATGGCACCAGGCGGACAGGTACAAGGTGCCTAAAATAGCCTTTATCAATAAGATGGACCGTATCGGCGCTGATTTTTTCCGGGTCGTTGAGATGATAAAGGATCGCCTGCATGCAAGGCCCTTGATCCTTCAATTGCCTTGGGGCTCAGAGGATAACTACATCGGCATTATTGACCTGCTCAAAATGAAGGCCGTCATGTGGGAGGAGGATACCCTGGGGGCCAAATTCGATGAACTGACCATCCCTTCCGATTATATGGATCAGGCACAGAAATATAGAGATATGCTCGTTGAGGCCCTCGCGGATAAGGATGATCGAATAATGGCCAAATACCTCGCTAACGAGGAAATTGACATAAATGAATTAAGGCAGGCCGTAAGAACCGAAACCATTAGACTCAACCTTGTTCCAATCTTATGCGGGGCGGCCTTGCGTAATAAAGGGATGCAGCCCCTTTTGGACGGAATTGTCGATTATCTGCCCTCCCCACTGGATATACCTCCAATCACGGGCCATGTACCTCCGGATAATAAAGTGGAATCAAGACGGGCGGACGCCAAGGGGCCCCTCTCCGCCCTTGCGTTTAAGGTCATGATGGATCAAGGCAGAAAAATGACCTATGTCCGTATATATTCCGGTTCCGTAACAGCAGGAGATACTGTCTATAACTCCAGTAAAAATATCAAAGAGAAACTAGCCCGTATCTTAAGGATGCATGCCAACAAGAGAGAGCGCATAGAAAAAGCCGAATCAGGCGATATCATTGCTGTGATGGGGTTAAAACTTACCACGACCGGTGATACCCTTTGCGACGAATCCAAACCCATCCTTCTCGAGCCGATCAACGTTAATGAGCCGGTAATATCCGTTGCCGTGGAACCTAAAAGGGTTCAGGATCAGGACAGGCTCATGGATGCCCTTATGAAGATGTCTGATGAAGACCCCACCTTTAGGTTCAAGATCGATGAGGAGACCGGACAGACCGTCATATCAGGGATGGGAGAGCTTCACCTTGAGATTATTATAGGCCGCATAAGGAGGGAGTTCTTTGTTGAGACAAACCAGGGAAAGCCCCAGGTCGTTCACAGGGAAACCATATTGAATAAAGTTAAACATGAAGAGATCTTTGAGAAAGAGCTGGCAGGACAGCTGCATTACGCGGGCGTCAAGATCGCCGTATCCCCGAGGGTCAGGGGGAGCGGAAACAGCTTTGTTGATCATTGCGAAAACCCCGGTCTTACCGAAGAGTTTATTAACGCGATCAGGGAAGGCATCAGCGAGGCAGCCGAGGGCGGCATTATCATGGGATACCCGGTTGTGGACACGGAAACAACCCTGCTTGACGTCAGGATTAACGAGGCCTCTTCAGACATAATGGCCTTTAAGGTGGCGGCCGGAATGGCCTTTGAAAATGCCTGTCAACAGGCTGAGCCGATACTTCTTGAACCCATCATGAAGGCCGAGATACTGGTTCCCGAAGAGTTCATGGGCGATGTCATAGGAGATCTGAACTCCAGGCAGGGCAAGATCGAGCAGATTATCAGCAAGGGACCTGTTCAGGTACTGACTGCCAGTATCCCTCTTATCCAAGATGTTCGGATATTCCACATCGCTTCGTTCAGTATCCCAAGGCCGGGGGACATTCAGCATGCAGTTCAGCTACTATGATAAGATCTGATTAAATCCCCTACTTTTCCAGCCTTGCCATAACCTGGCCCTTTTTCACATTGTCTCCCACAGCAACATGGATTTCAGCGATCCTGCCGTCTATCTCAACTTCCACATCATTAAACATCTTCATGGCTTCCAGGATCATTATCACCTGTCCCGCTGTTACCTTATCTCCTTTCCTGACCTTTATCTCTGCAATAGTCCCGGGAATGATCGCCCTGATCTCATGCGAATCCCTTATCCCCCTGTAGCGGCCCTTCAGCAGATCCTCTGGGATTTCTGTTTCGTATAAGGCATCGTCAATCCGGAGTGTTTTGTTTTCTCTGTTCATCCGTTCACTCCTAAAGGGGAATATTGCCGTGACGACGCTTATAAATGGGCGTCTTATTGGTTTTCGCTATACTGAGGGCGGTAATGAGGGCTTCCCGAGTCTCATGCGGCTTAATTATCAGGTCAACGTAACCCTTTGAAGCCGCGACATACGGATTGGCGAATTTTTCCTCATACTCCTGAACCAGTTTTTTTCTGGTTCCTTCGGGATCATCGCTTGAGTCTATCTCTCTTCTGAAAATAATGTTTGTTGCCCCTTCAGGTCCCATCACCGCTATCTCGGCCGTAGGCCATGCTATTACAAAATTAGATCCCAGATGCTTACTGCACATTGCGATATACGCCCCACCATATGCCTTCCGCATCACTATCGTAAACTTAGGCACGGTCGCCTCACTATAAGCGTAAAGTAGTTTCGCGCCGTGTCTGATGATACCTGAATGTTCCTGATCGATACCCGGGAGATACCCGGGAGTATCTACCAATGTCAGGAGGGGAATATTAAAGGCATCGCAAAATCTGACGAACCTGGAGGCCTTGTCAGACGCGTCCACGTCCAAGACCCCTGCCAGGAATCTAGGTTGGTTTCCTATGATGCCAACCGGTCTTCCATCAATACGGCCAAAACCGATCACGATATTCTTGGCGTAATGCTCCTGAACTTCAAAAAGATCAGAGTCATCCACCATACCCCTTATAATATCCTTGACGTCATAGGACTTTTTTCGATCTTCAGGCAGGACATCATGGGAGTTAAAAGAATATTTCGGCGGCCGGGGGTGAACCTCCACGGGCGGGGCATCGTTACAGTTTGAGGGCAGAAAGGACAGTAATTTCCTGATCTGCTGGAATGCCTCAGCCTCACTACCTGCAAAGAAGTGGGCATTGCCCGTTACGGCGGCGTGGGTCTTCGCTCCGCCCAGTTCTTCCGCGCCGATCTCCTCTCCCAGAACCGATTTTATCACCTGAGGACCGGTAATAAACATATTTGAAATCTTGTCCACCACAAACACAAAATCCGTGAGAGCGGGGGAATAGACAGCTCCTCCTGCGCACGGCCCGAGGATTACCGAAATCTGGGGAACCACCCCGCTGAGCCGGGTGTTTCTGAAAAATATATCCCCATAACCGCGAAGGGAATCGACTCCCTCCTGTATCCTTGCGCCTCCGGAATCGTTTATTCCTATTAAAGGAATCCCCATATCACCCGCTGAATCCATGATCTTGACTATCTTGCCGGCATGGGCCTTGCCGAGTGACCCGCCTGAGACCGTAAAATCCTGAGCGAAAACAGCTATGGCCCTGCCGTTGACTTTGCCGTAACCGGTTACAACACCGTCACCGGCAAGCAGTTTCCCTTTCATGCCGAAATCGCTTACGGAATGCTCCACAAAAAGGTCAGTCTCAAAGAAAGAATTATTGTCCAGGAGGAGGCCAAGCCTCTCTCTCACGGTCATTTTCCCGCTTTTCTTTTGCCTTTCAATTGATTGCTCCCCTCCGCCCAGGAGGAGCCTTGCACTCTTTTCCATAAATTCGTTTATCTTATCAACAACCGTCATTTCCCTTTACCTCTTATGAATTTTTTATCATTCTAATACCAGTACATAAGACTGCCGGTCATTCTCCAACAAATATTTCTGGATCCCGGCTCGCGCCCGCTCCACGGGGCTTGGCCGGGATGACGAATTGTGACAATGCCGATTATCGATACTCTAATATGTCCTACAACTGTTTTCAAGCCTCCCCACACCTTCTATCTCCACAATAATTTCATCTCCATCCTTCATATATATGGGAGGTTCCCTGAAACAACCGACCCCGTGAGGAGTACCTGTCAAGATAACGTCTCCGGGGATCATAGTAAAATTTCTTGAAAGGAAACTGATAAGCCACGGCAGTTTGAATAACATAAGAGATGTATTGCTGTCCTGCATAATCCTGCCGTTCAGCAGGGTTCTTATCCCAAGGAAATGGGGATCGACTATCTCTTCAGATGTGACAATCCACGGACCCAAGGGACAAAAGGTATCAGGGGATTTTCCCCTCACCCATTGCCCGTCCGAGAACTGCAGGTCTCTCGCGCTTACGTCATTACCGCATGTATAGCCGAAAACGCCTTCCATTGCCTCATCTTCGGGACATTCATACATCTCCTTCCCGATAATTACCGCCAGTTCGGCCTCAAAATCCACTTTATGGGTTAAATTGCTGTTCCAGGTTATCAGACCTTTATGACCTAGCAGTGTATTGGGAAATTTAGCGAAGATCATCGGTCGATCCGGGACCTTTCCTTTGCTTTCCTTAATATGATCAATATAGTTAAGCCCGATACCTATAATCTTAGAAGGCCGGCTAACCGGCGGCGCTAATCGAACGATCTCAAGCGAAACAGGATCACCCGACTCTTTGATCTCCGGCCGGTTGTTAATAAAATCTATCATATCGCCCTGGAAATCAATAGGCATGAGTTTCTCACCTTCTATTCGTCCCAAACGGATACAGTCGTCTTTATCATAATACTGTGCAATCTTCATCTTTTGTCCTATTTCCCCATTCTCAACCATGCAGCACAGAACTTGGAAAATCCATGGTCTGAACTTGCACGCTACAATTATTACCACCTTTCTACTATATTGCCTAAGGGAATTATTATCAAGGATTACTCAGTGGCTGAATTTGCATTGAAATACAAGGGCAAATCCTCTATACTTCAGTCCCACAAAAGCGACTTATCAACTCAACAGAAAGCCCCCGCCGCTTGATTCTGATGCTGGAAGTGAATTCATTAACCTCAGGTATATAATCAATAGACCAGCAATTTTTTTTCAACTTGAACCTCCTGCCCTCTGTCTTCAATCATTCGTCTTCTGTCATCCATCTTTTCCCCTTGTGCCCTGCCTGCCCCGTTAAACGTTTACCCCGTTAAATGCTTGCCCTATGAAATGCAAGACATATTTCATTGGGGTGTGAAGCCTGTTTAACTGGGGCGCCTTTCTTCTTCATAACCGTGGACCGATCTATTTTATCCTTCAGTCTTCAGCCTTCTATCCTTGAACCTTATACCGTATACCTTACACCTTATACCTTTTTTATTGACTCCCCCGCCCATTTGTCCGATTATTCCCTCATTCATTTCTTATTTCTAACCTCTGTTATTAATCTGGGGGACCAAAAGATCCTCCAGTTAGATTATTCTGCAAATCCTGATTTCCCTGAACTATACTGATTGCTGAACGCTGATCGCTGAAAGCTACATAAATTTTAATGATAGGGAATAAAAGTTAAGTCAACCAAAGACTTGGCACCTTTCATAAGAGAGGGAACAAATGGAAAAGAGAATGGTGATAATCGGTGCCGGCATTGCCGGGCTTTCAACCGGCATTTATGCACTTATGAATGGGTACAAGACGACCATCTATGAAATGCATGATATCCCTGGAGGATTATGCACTGCCTGGAAGCGTAAGGGATACACCTTTGATATCAGTATGCACATGCTCGTCGGCAGCAACTCAGGACCTTTTAAGCGAATGTGGCAGGAGCTTGGCGTACTTAAAGACCGCAAGTTCTTCTATCATGATTTGTCTGCCCGAATCGAGGGCAATGGAAAGCGTCTTGACATTTGTGCTGATCCTCAACGGGTTGAGGACCAGATGATGGCCCTGTCACCTGCTGACGCCAGCCTTATAAAAGAATTCATCCGCTTGCTGTCCGCAAAGAGCATTGCGAATCTTGCATCACTGAAACCGGCGGAAATGTTCGGTCTAATAGACAATATCAAAATGTATTCTTCTTTTCTTCCTTTTCTCGGGGTCTTTAGAAAGTACGGGCATTTGACTATCCAGGAGTTTGCGCAGCGTTTCAAAGACCCGTTCCTTCGAAATGCCGTCAAATTTTTTATAGACACACCCGGATGGCCGATGCCGCGGTTTCCAATGATTGCCATGACTGGCATGATGAAGTATTTTAACAATTCAGGGGTGCCTCTTGGCGGTTCGCAAAAGGTAATCTTCGAGATGGCCGAACGCTATAAACAGCTTGGGGGCGAGATATACTACAAGAGCCGCGCGACAGATTTAATGATACTCAGAGATCAGGCAATCGGCGTCCGGTTTGAGGACGGCAGGGAAATCATGGGAGATGCTGTTGTGTGGGCTGGCTGACGGCCATAAACTTATATTCGACATCCTCAACGGGCGCTACTTAATCGATGAAATCAAAGATATGTACAACAATTGGATCCCTGTTCTGCCGATGGTTCACGTGGCCATAGGAGTAGGGCTTGATATGTCCAAAGAACCTCATTGCATCATTTTTGAACTCGATAAGCCCATTACAATTGCGGGCGAGGAGCACAAGTGGATGCACTTTCTCCATCATTCCTTCGATCCGAGCATGGCTCCTGCGGGGAAGTCGGCAGTCGAGATATGGTATGCTACCCGCTATGATTACTGGGAAAAGCTCGCATCGGACCGCACAGCCTATGAAGCGGAAAAGAAACGAATAGCCGATCTATCCATTGCCGAACTGGACAGGCGCTGGCCCGGTTTTGCATCGGCGGTTGAGGTGGTGGATGTTCCGACGCCTGCCACATATTTCCGCTACACCGGCAACTGGCAGGGCTCGCCGGATGGTTGGTACGTCACGCCCGAAAACATGGGAAAGCGGACCATGCTCAGGACCCTTCCCGGTCTCTCGGGTCTCTACATGGTAGGACAGTGGACCGCACCATTCACAGGCACGATCATTGCGGCGCTCTCCGGCCGCCAGCTCATCCAGATCCTGTGCAAACGTGGTAAGACGCCCTTTGTGACATCTCTATAGCATTAATAAGTGGCGGCCTTGGCATCTGTAAGCTATGAATGGTATCGCAATATGCGATGCCTTCATTTATCCTTGTGCTTCGCGCCTTGAACCCTATTTTTTTAACATCAATATTGGTGTTGACAAATCATGCAGTTCTCAATAGAATTTTATGAAACGGTTTCAGGGCAATGTCCTGTTCGCGACTTTTTGGACGAACTTAAAAATTCGAACCCGGATGATTTTGCCTCTGTAATGGCGGGCCTAGACAGATTGAGAAACAGGCTTTACCATAGATCGCCTTTATCCAAATCCCTGGGGAATGATCTCTTTGAACTGAGGCACGTCGGCAAATTGAATACCAGGATCCTGTATTTTTTCATGAAAGGGCATCGTATCGTTGCGGTACATGGTGTACGGAATAAAGGAAGAGGAATACCGGTCAGAGACCTGAAAACCGCACTTGAAAGAAAGAATGATTGGATGGCAAGACATAGATGATGAAAAGAAAAACCAACTTTGATAAATATCTTGAAGCTCAACTGCAAGATAAGGAATTCGCCGCGCGTTTTAAAAAGGCCGGAGAGGCATGGGATATAGCCATTAAACTGGCCGCATTAAGGAAAGAATCCAGATTATCTCAAAAAGAACTCGCACAACGGGCAGGCACCACACAGCAACAGATCAGCCGACTTGAATCGCCATCCTATGAAGGTCATTCTCTAAACATGTTAAGACGTGTTGCCGGAGTTTTAGGCGCTACCGTTGAAGTTGAATTGAAAGCAGAAAAATCTCCGAGATCGCTCAGCGTAGCTGAACCAAGATCCAGCTACCGCACAAAAAAGAGATAAACCGTATATTAGACATGATAAACAGGATGTTAAATATTGTTTATCACTTTACGAATGGAATCACCCCCATATTCATCTGTCTGTTCAAGTCCCTTCAACACTCTCTTTTTCCATTTCGGAAGTAAAGAACAATAAACCTCTCTAATCAAATAAATATCACCTTTTTCTATCAGCGCCTTTAAAATTCCAATAGCAGCATCCATGTCTTTTACAGACTTTTCTTCTTTAGGTCTGTATTGAGATATGATTAATTTATGAAGTGAAAAATTAATAGGATGAGGCATCAGGATGTCAAAATCTTCGACTCTAATCTTTATGATATTATCCGTGAGTAAAGCAAGAAATCTTAAACCAACAGCATTAACCCCTAACGCCGGCAATGGGATAGGTTTGTCCGTACCTTTGCCTTTTTCCGGAGACAAAAATTCAACTATCAATTCGGGGTGCTCAAGCCTTATTAATCCTTCCTCACCATTGTACCCAATGATAAATCCGAGGTCTCTTAATAGTTCCGGAATATCTATCGGGGTTTTAATCCTGGTTGGATTAGGGATTAGAAAATCCATATCCCTTGTCCTGATAGCAGATGGATATTTTGTTCCTGCAAAGTAGCTTTTATAAAATGGTATACACCAACTGCCTATGAGAATAATATCCTTCAGAATTCCGGCTTTATCAAATCTTCTCAACACCTCTATGCATAATTTATATTGATTCTTTTCCACGCAAAGCGCTCCTCAAGAACCTGATCTGCTTTTTAACCTGAGATAATAATTTTCGGTAATTGGCCCTATGCTTTTTAGCCTCCTGATATTTCTTTATCTCCTGCTCAGATACCTTCCCTTTGTAGATAAATTTAACCTTTCCGTACTCCCTAAGCAGGAGATAATAATATTCATGGCCTTTGATCGTTTTTTTTACAAGGCTTCCTTTGGGCAGCTTTGCCAGCCCTTTTTCGTAATCAACTTTCATGCGAAGGGAGTTCTCAAGCTCTTCTCTAAGGACCCCTTTTATAACGCCCATATTAAATCTTCTCCTGTTCAGCAAATCTGTTACCATACAAAAATAGAAATAGCATGACATGTATGGTAACTGTTGTCAAACAAAAAGTTACCATACAAAAATAGAAATAATCTATCATGTATGGTAACCAATCTATTCCTTCTACCCCTTGTCGCGCCGACGTGTCATGCCATATCTTTAGCGAAGGCGGCAGTCATCTTCTATCCGTCCTCTTTTCCTTCAGTCTGTCTTCTTTTCCCTCTTGTGCCCTGCCTGCCCCGTTAAACGTTTACCCCGTTAAATGTGTGAACCTATTTAACTGGGGCGCCCTGTTTTCCATCAGTCATTCCGGACATGCCCGCCCTGGTGCGACTTGCGGGTAAATGGCAATTTTATTTCTATATATATGTACAAAACTTAAAAACGCACGTTCTTTAATTACGGTCTGGGCCAGGGATCC
>CAVZMS010000070.1:0-47186 GCA_963776085.1 uncultured delta proteobacterium | reverse complement strand
TTCTCCGTCTACCCTCGTCGCGCCGAAGCGGCGCAATGTAGCATCGCGAAGGCGGAGGCCGGAATCCAGTTCATAAAATGCGTTATGATATTTATAGGACGATGTGATATATACAGCCGAATATAAGGAGATCAGGAAAAAACAGGGATTGACATCCAAGTATGTTTTTACCTATCATGCAGGAACGATTCAGGAGATTCATAGACCTGCTTATTTAAAAAAGCCACCGTAGCTCAGTTGGTAGAGCACCTCACTCGTAAACAGACCAAGGGGTTCCGGTAAGTAGCTGGAACCCCTTAACTATTTGAAATTATTAGAGGCGAGTGTATAAACAATATAAAGAAAATAAACAAAAAAAATAATTTTTGTCACATTTGGTCACATCTTTAGGGTGATGGATATTATCCATTGTGCCCATTTTCTTTCCACTTGGATTTGTAATCTAAGCTTTTATTTGTTATCGTTCAACCTTCAGATATGGCAAGTAGTCTAAACTTTTAATCCACTTTCTCACACCACAACATCATGTGGTTATGGCTTGACACACAAGGGTATATTCCCTATACTCCTTCCCAAAGCGAGTTCTTATCAATTTCAGTCAATTAAATTCCAGATGAACACAAGCCTAACCCTTTCTTCGGACATTGTCGAGGAGGGATTTCCGATTCTACTGGGGTATTTGCATCTTTCTTATGTCGATCTCGATGAAACGGATGCGAGTCAACATAAACAGATACGTGTAAGATTACTATTCAATCATGGCATGATTGGATTAATATTGTGGTATTCAAATGTATTTGTGATTAAGGCTGGGAAATTCTAGTTATTTATTTTTGATCTCTTCCCGAGAACGAAAACCAATGGATAATCAATTCAAACAAGGGGGTTTTATGAACGCCATTAAATCAACGTCAGCATTTTTTCGCAGTAAGTTGCAGGTGAAATCCGGCAGCCGGATTCATCTCTGGGGGGTGTTTGCCGCTCTTTCAATAATACTCATCATGACGGCATCCTGTTCGAATAAGGAGCTTGAGAAGAAGGTGGAAGAGATGTCCAATCGTCTGGGAATTCTCGAAGACACCCAGGCAATCCGCAATCTGCATTATGCGTACGGGTACTACATCGACAAGTGCCTCTATGAAGATGTTGTCGATCTGTTCGCCGAAGATGGAGAAGTTCATTTCGCCGGAGGCATTTACAGGGGTAAAAACAAGGGAGTCCGCCGCCTCTATGTCGAGTCGTTTTTACAGGGATTCACGGGCGGCAAGCCGGGACCAGTTCATGGATTTCTGCTCGATCATCTCCAGATGCAGGATGTCATACATGTCGCCCCGGATCGCAAGACGGCCAAGGCGCGATTCCGTGCTTTTATGCAGGCGGGAGCCCACGTAACCTCAAAATCCCCCATGGGGGAAGCCGATCGCAAGGCAAACAGGGAACCAACGCAATGGTGGGAGGGCGGTATTTATGAGAATACCTATGTGAAAGAGGATGGTGTCTGGAAGATCAAGATACTGAACTACAATCCGTTGTGGCATGCCGACTATAAAAACGGTTGGGCGTATACGAAGGTGGGTTATATTCCGACAACTCCTCCCGTGCTCTATCCGGAAAATCCGCTGGGGCCCGACGCCCTTATAGAGCCCGCATGGGTTTTATGGCCCGAAACGTCGATTGTTCCTTTCCATTACGACAATCCGGTGACGGGAAAGCCGTTAATAATGGAGAAGCGATAGTGCCGGTAGCGGTGGTAAGAATAGCGGTTACAAAAAATATCCTATTTAAATACGGGGCCGATCCAACTGTCCCTGATGCCGTAGGGCATCGCGCTTCCAAGTCCCCATATGCCCCGAATTGACCTTTCTTGGACCGGAAAATTTCGGAAACGGGCATGGAGTTGGGTGACTGGAAATATGTCGGCTGGATGCTTCCATCCGGCATTTCGACCCATGCGAGCCCGCGGTGGTTGAAGCAATAGATGCCCCAGGTAATTCCCTTTTCTTCATCCACTACTGGAGTGCGCCGGGGCTGAACGTTATGGATGGTTTTCAGTATAGGCGGGATCTCTCCGTTCCGGCAGGCCGGGCTCGCCGGCATTTCCGGGGAAGGGGGCGGTGCGCCGGGAAAAGTCCCCGCCGTCAACATGCCGTTTTCCAGGCGGTAACAGTCGTCGTCGAAAGGAACGTCTTTGTCGTTCAGTATTTTTAGTGCATCGAAATAGAGGTTCGGAATCTGAAGCATTTTCTCGCGTGGGGTACGGTCGGAAGGATCCAGGATTTCCGAAAACGCCGGCGCGGTGATCCTGAAATTCTCAAGGTTCTTTTCGTCCACATCGCGGATGACAATCGATTCAGCTTCGGTTATCAGGCGGTTTACTACCTTAAGTCGCAGGGACAAAATAACGGGCTTGTCATGTTCCATAACGGAACCTACCCACGCTACCTGTCCTTCCCGTAAATCGCAGATATTGATATGGAAATCGCCCAGGCCTGATGATGTGAACCATAGCCCTTCCGTGAGGGGAAGCTTGATTGTATTTTCTGTAAAGATTACGCCTTCAGCAAACGGGGCCTTGGAAGCGTCATGCGCTACCATGGCTTCCAGGTACTGATACGAAATATCCTCCAGACATGCCCGGTCGCATGGGATGGAAGCGCTGTAACTGGTGACTACGACTGAGAGAACGCCGATAACACATATTGCACACAGTTTCCTCATCATTTGCCTCTCCGTTTATCCTTTTGATTGATGTTAGGCTATTATATGCCACTTTTTGATCTTAATATGGCTTCGAAATATCCGCTTGCTTTGTTTGTGAGCTCCGGATGAAAAGCATAAATCCGGATCGAGGTTATACGTTTTTCATTGAGGAAATATTTGATTGTGGGAAAGCCGATAATGCTACAATCACCCGATCGGCAACGCCCCCTTTGTCCCAGATAAACTATCCCTTGGAGGGTGTTTCCCAGCCGATTGTTGCTGCATAACTCCTATCTCACTCTATCGAAAGCACTTATGCCCGATTTTAACAAATTAGAACTGTTGAAGTCAAATTCGGCTGTAATATTTTGCATTATAAGGCTTTAGACACATCACAGCAACACTTGATAGAGGAAGCACCTTCTTATTGGCAGGGAATCGGAAACATATTGCAGTGACCTGAGTGCCAGTGCCTTTGGCTTTGCCATTAACTCCGGTCGCATCGCAGGAGAAAACGCAATATTGGCTAAGCCGCTTTTTCCTTAACCCTCCTTAATATTGTTCCTTCCATCTTTTTAAATACCCCTTCGGGAGTAGTGACATTTATTCCGAAGTCCACGGCAATGTCCTTGATGATAGGGAACCCCCTCATCGGTTCCACAAGAATGCTTTCTCCCGGGTGAAGGACCCTTGAACATGTCCGCATGCCTTTACCATCCACCATCATGGTGCATGACATGCACCATGAGCATCCGCAGCAATAGTCTCGAAAAGCGAGGGTTTCATCAATATGATCACGCACGTATTTAATAGCGGTCAAAAGCAGCAGTCCATCTTTCCAGGGGACTTGGTAGGTCTCATATCTAGGTACCTGGTCAATGGCCGGATTATATCTAAAAATCTTTAAGGATATGGGTTCGTTGCTCATATATTTTTCTCCGGATTGATCGTTGTTATTACAACCGGTGCGGTACTTAATTCCATCTGATCGGATTTCTTAATAACACTGGTATGTCTTAGCCAGTCCGATTTTGTCTCCGGGAAATCCTCGCGAAAGTGGGCACCTCTGCTTTCAGTCCTGGAAATAGCCGACATAATAATCATTTCAGCCACATCCAGCATATAGGGGACCTGGATGGCCTCAACCCAGCCCAGATTGAAGATCCGGCCGGAAGGAGCCCGCATGTTAGGCAGGTCATTGGCCCTTAGAGATCTTAACTCTGACAACGCCTTTTTAAGATCGGTCTCAGTTCTCGCCACACCCACATATTCAGACATGAATAAGGCTATCTTGTCCATTATGACTTTAGGCGCTATCCCTTGATTCCTGAAGAATCCGCACAATCTTTCATACTCTTCTTTAGAAATATCTTCGGATATTACTCCTTCAACTCCACCGGCATATTCAGCCGCGTATCTCCCTGCCCTGGCGCCGAAGACGATTATCTCAACCATAGCGTTTCCGCCCATTCTGTTAGCTCCATGCAGGCCACCGGAGACCTCCCCAGCTGCGAATAGCCCTTTCAGGTTGGTCTCGCATCTCTCATTTATCCTAACACCTCCCATAAAGAAATGTGCCCCGCCAGGAGTAAATTCAATCCTCCAGTTCTTTGGGTCGGGATCATTCACACTCATTCTTTTAATGAGCTGCCATCTCTCTTTCGCGACTTCCTCGGCAAGGGAGTGTTTTAGCTGATCTTCTATCTCCTCACTGGTCAAGGAGAGAGCGTGTAAGGTCAATGTATACGCCCCCCCGTTCAGTGCCCCTGCCTTCCCTTATTTCTTTAAAGGCGGATCTTTGAATAACGTCTCTCGGCTGGGGCTGTTCAATGAATTCATCACCAAGAGCGTTAATGTACTTGCCGCCGCACATAGTGCACAATAATTCGGGATTTCCAAGAAGCCAGGGAGGATAGAGCTGATTGCCGGTGAACTGAACCATCTCCATATCAATAAGATCCGCACCTGCGTGGTATGCCATGGCATAGCCCATACCGGTTGCATGGCCATGCATTCCGAAAGGAGCGTTTGTTGAATGAGGATAGATCTCTCCCAACCCTCCGGTAGCGAGGACCGTCGCCTTTGCCTCAATAACAAAATATTCGCCCGTCCGTATGCTGAGGACAAAGGCGCCTGTGACCCGTTTATCGAAAGTAACCAGCTTTGTAGAAACGACATCTTCGAAGACGGTTATGTTAGGATGGCGAGCTATCTCATTTTTTAATGCCTCCATATAGGTTACTCCTGGAATGTAATGCCCCCTTGGATAGGAGGGCCTCTTATCCGGTCCGGATGGAGGACCTCCACCGCGGGTCATGGTGCCGAAAGGAATCATTTTTGCTCCCCAGCTTATAAGCTCCTGTGCCCTTTGAGGACCTTCTTCGGTCAGGGCTTTAACAAGGTTCTGGTCATTCAAATAGCAGCCAAACCGGAGGACATCCTCAAAAAGGGCCTCCGGGCTGTCATCCGGATGCTCTACCCATTGCATTCCTCCATTGGCCATTGAAGTAAGCCCGCTCTTTCCTACGGGTCCCTGGTTAAGAATTATGATCTTCATCTCAGGATACCTTGTCGCGGCCTCAATGGCTGCCCTGGCTCCGGCCCCGCCGGCGCCGATCACTAAAATGTCTGTCCTCATAGTCCTTGCAGTCTCCTTTTAAAACAATCACGCACCAAATAGCGACGCCGCCATATAGCTGCTCAAGTCCGAGGCGAGAAAAGCAACTACCGGTGCCACATCCTGTGGTGTGCAAAGCCTCCCAAGAGGCAGGGACGGCGCAATACTTTCCATTCGAGGGTCATCAACAGTGAGGCCCGTGGCACCGAGGCCGGGAGAATAGAAAGTGACAATTACCCCATATGAAGCTACTTCCTTGGCCAGCGCCTTGGTGAACATAACCACTCCTGCCTTAGCGGCACCGTAAGTAGAAAGAGTTGGTATGCCCTGTCCACCGGAGGTATTGATAATCCTACCCTGATTACGCGATATCATATGTGGGAGAACGGCCTGGGCAACATTCATCTGCCCATAGAGGTTGACTCCGATATCGTAATCCCAATCCTCTTTTTTCATCTCTATAAATGGCATCATTTTGCTGCTGGCGCCGGCATTGTTTACCAATATGTCTATCTTGCCGAATTTATCAAGCCCCTTTTTGACCATATCATCGACTTGGGCCCGGTCCGCCACGTTGACCTTTATCACCAGGGCCTTGCGGCCAATGACCTCGATTTCAGCCGCCGTCTGTTTAGCACCTTCAAGGTCGATATCACCTATTATAATATCACAACCTTCTTCCGCCAGGATCAATGCTATGGCCTTTCCATAACCTATCTGGCTGCCTGCACCTGTTACCAGGGCTACCTTGTCTTTTAATTTCAAGTCCATAGTTGCCTCTTTTTATTTATCCTTTCTATTTTAGAGTTGATAATTTCAGCTCTGAATCCGTGATTTTTTATATTATTCTTTAGAGTATCCTAATCTATTGGTATCGTTCATAAGTCTTCGCATGGCTATTTTCCCCATAGAAGGTTTTGCCGGTCTTTGAAAGACGACATCTCAAATTAGATTCCACTCTAGTTTAGCAGTGGTCTGATTTTTAAGGGTTTACGCTACCAGTTTATGGCAGAATAGTAAGTTATTATGGAGGAATAGCTTATCAAACCCTTAAAAATCAGACCACGGGCAATGTAAAAATTAGATGTCGTCTTGAAAAGATCGACAAAACCGGAAACTCCCAATTGAAGAAAGCTGTTTTTCATTGTTCCATGCGAAGACTTATGAACGATATTAATCTATTGCGTCCATGGGCTCAAGAACCGGGATCACAAACTCAAGACCGAGTCGTTGAAGCTCTCCCCTCAGCGGCAGGCCTCTTTCGGAGAGTTTCATCACATTTATGTAATAGTCTTTCTTTTCCGCTTCCCATTCTTCCTTTGCCCAGACCCAGGTATTACCATACTTATCGGTAACAGGTTCATCAAAGGCCCGCTGTGGTAAACGGGCGTCTTTTTCCGGGTGAAAACCCGCTCGGAGACTGATACACCTGCTGAAATAATCATTTCTCCGCATAATATCATTGATTTCATCTGGAGTCAGGTCCCAGCCACAGGCGGTATTAAGAAAGGTTCGAGCAACTTCATGAGGCGGCCCCCAGATCGCGTAAAACGGAAATGACGAGAAGAGACATATGGTTGCTGAATCATACAAGCTCATACCTCCACCATGGCTTGTTCCATAAGGGAGCGCCATGCCGTGTACCTTATTTCTCACGTCATATCTCGGAATAGACGTGTTCGCAGGGGAATGCCAGGCATACCAGGCGGATTCCGGGCCAAAGAGATCAATGGCGTGCCAATATCCTTCGGCCAGTGCTGCCGGGGCATGACCTTCTTTGTAGGCAATCTTTTTCACAAGCTCCATTGCGGCATCACGGTCACCCCATTTGAGGTCGATCCCGCCTAATTCCTTCTTTGTGATAATGCCGTGCTCGTAGAGATCCATTGCCCAGGCGATATGTCCCTGCACATCTTCAGCGTCAAGACCCAACTCCTCAATCAGCGTGTTTATCTCTTCCACTTCGTCGTAACCCATCATGGCATTACCGCAGAGGCCCGATGTGTTGCCATGTCGCAGTTCACCGCTAAAAGCACCATAGGGGGTGTTCTTGAAAAAGGGCATAAAGCAGGGAGTCGCGCACCCTGGGCATCCGTCTGTCCATACACGGTAGCTTAGCTCATGGAGAATATGATCGCTTTTATCGGCAATAGGGTCCCATGAAGAATGGGCGTTTTTAATTGGATCCCCGGCATAATTGAGTAAGGCCCTCATGCCGTCACTGGCGCCATAGCGTCCCCACTCCTGGTTCTTCTGTAGTGCTGTTACCGGATGCATGGCATATTTTTTCTTGAGCTCCCATACCTTGTTGTGATCGACGTATGGGAGAGTTTTGGTTCCTTTAACGGCCACGGCTTTAAGATTCTTGGAGCCAAACACGGCACCAACTCCGCCTTTAGAGGCACTATGCACGTTCTCGGTTGCGGCATTCGCATACCGGACAAGGTTCTCGCCTGCCGGTCCTATACATAGTGTGCCAAACTCCTGACCTGTTTCCCTGTATAACCGCTCTCGAAGCGTATTCTCTGTCTTTGCCAAATATTGACCCCATAGATCGGAGGCATCCCTGATCTCCACCCGATCATTATAGACAAAAAGATACACCGGTTGTTGGGCCTTACCCCGGATCAAGATCCCCGCATTGTATTGGGCCCTCATCAGCTCATCACCGATATAGCCGGAGACACTGGCCTCTCCAGCCCAACCTGTCAGAGGTGATATAAAAGAGCAGCTTACCTTGCAGCCTACAAGTCCCGTTATCGGTCCGACCCCAATGTGAAGGATATTATCAGGGCCAAGAGGATCTGTACTCTGAGGCACCAGATCCCAAATAAATCTGTTGGCAAGCCCGTTACCGCCAAGATATCGCCTCGCATCCTCGGTTACATCAAGCACACGGTTTTGCCCGGTCGTCAAATCCACCTCAAGCAGCCTTATCTGAATTTCGGACATATTGCTATCTCCTTTCGTCATTGTTCAACGGACGCCATGGGGGGTAGGCAATACTCTCCCGGGTCAAAGGATATAACCTTCTGGCAACCATTTCGGCCTTTTCATCGGCGCTTCTCCTGGACATATCTCTGAGGGGTCGCCCCCGCTCATCCCGGTTGTGAAAATAGAGGGCCGTTGTGGGACATATCCGGACACACTGAGGATTCCTTTTACCAGTATTATCAGTATCACAGAGATCGCAAACAATGGGTATATGGGAAACTTCGGGATTAAACCGGATAGCCTCTGTACCGCAGGCATCCCGGCATAAGAGACATCCAGTACATGTGTTCCTCATCAATCACCATGTGCAGCGTCTTTTCGTCAAAATGGATAGCCGGTGGTGTTATAGGACAGGCCCTTTCACAAGGCCTTTCCTCTGCCTGGCACTGGCTGCAGGTTACTATTATCGCTTTTGGCAATGGTAAAAGGAATTTCCGCACATATATCCTGGCATAATCTTTATTAATAACCCCGAAATGCTTCATGGAGCATGCCTCGGCGCAAAGCCCGCAGCCAACGCATTTCATGACATCGGAATCGACAAAGGCAACTCCGGTTGGCGGAGGATAGACTTCCCTTCCCCAAACCGGTTCAGATTCCGCTTTGGCTGGATGCTCTGTTTCAAGGTGGGTCCGCAGCGCGCTGAGTGAGGCCGATTCCTGGTCGCAATAAGGGCATGCAAATTTAACTACATCCTTTGCCATTTTACTACCTCCTGTTTTTCTTTGTTCATTTACCCTGACCTTAGTTTACTCCACTCACGATCTTTCGAAATTTTCCAGGTCGAAGGATCTTTCTATTACTCCGTGTATATAGAAAACCCTCAGCTCTCAATAAATACTCCTTTAATTCAATAATTTGTAGAATTTCCAACAAATTATAGTCCTGGTGGTATGTGTTTCCACACCGGAGGATTCTTTGGATAAGCCCTTCCGTCCCGTAGCTCGATATAATCTACAGTGGCGAGTTCGCCTAACATCAGTGATACATTGACAGGATATATGGTCAGGAGGAAAGACCAATATAGAGGGTATAATATAGCAGTTTTGAACGTTCTGCACGAACTTTTATTTTTCTTGATCAGGAGATTGCACAAAAATATGTGATTATGGGATCAAGTCTATGTATAACCGTTGATAAGAATTAATAAAAGTCAGACGGCATCATTTATATCCAGATGTTTTACAGAGGCATATTAGACATGCCGGGATATTGGCAAAAATACGCAAAAGAATAACTGTCCACACTCTGAGACACAGTTTTGCCACTCATCACCAATTCTTCTTGGCCACTCTGATCTTAATACGACAATGATATACACGCATGTAATGAGCAAAAATAAACTTGTAATTACCAGTCCTCTGGATTGAGAAGAGTTGAAATAACCTTTTTAAAAATTATCAAGCAGACGGATAATATTGATAATTACGACAAAAAACATATATTTTTACAATTTTCAATTGGCCTTAAAATATCCTGAAAAAGCTTTATCAATCTATAATTATTTGGATTATTCTTTCTTTTGATATTTCTCCATAATTTTGATACAAACGTCTACTATTGGCATAAACCCAAATTCCGTTTACTGTATAATATATATGTTAGCGGAAAAAAATATGAACAAACAAGAATTGAAAAATAAGTATAAACAAACCGTTCAACCAATGGGAATTTATCAAATAAAGAACATGGAAAACGGCAAGATATTTATCGGAAAAGCAAAAGACTTGCGGGGAAAAATAAACAGTAATAAATTTCAGTTGAAGAATAATTCTCATTTTAACAAAGAAATGCAAAATGATTTTAATCAAATTGGTGAGGAAAAGTTTTCTTTTGAAATTTTAGATTATTTAAAACCAAAAGAAGAATTGGATTTAAATAATGATTACACGGAAGAATTAAAAATACTTGAAGATATGTGGTTGGAAAAGCTGCAACCATACAATGAAAAAGGATATAATAAAAAAAATCGCTAACCAATTGATGGACTTGACGTTGCGCGCCGATTTTTTTGGTTTTAAAAATGGCTCTTGCAAGGCTAAAGTCGGCAGGCTTCTTATGAGTGTTTTGCAACGCAAGTCATCATAATGTTAGTATTGTTTTTTTTAAATCTCAATCTAAATAGATATCCCAAAAGTTTAGACTACAATAAGTGTCTGCAAATTGCCGCAAGGTTTAACATGCTGCTATCTATCTAAACTTCAGATCCTGCCTTCTCAGGTTTTGATTACATCATGTAATCTAAACTTTTATCGGGTGGAATCGAATTTAACATTGTGGCAAAAGTATCCTTAACTTTTTGAATCTCAAAACCGAACACAATATATAGAAAGTAAAGAGTAACCGGAGTAATGTAACAATTATCTATTTTCATTTCTCCTCCACTCACGCTGCAGAATGTCTCGTGTTAAGGCTTGTCTTATAAATTTTATAGACAAAAAATAAAAAATGGTTGTTGACTTGGGTTCAAAAAAATACAGATAATTAATAAATAAATTTATAATTCTCAATTTAAATCGAGGAGGGAATATCTAATGGATGTTGTCCAGGCAATAAAAGAAAGAAAAAGCATAAGGGCCTTCAAGCCGGACCAGGTGCCCCTGGACCTGCTGAAAAAGATTATTGAGCATGCGATGCGTGCCCCTTCGTGGGCGAATACACAGCCGTGGGAATTTGCAGTGGTTACGGGTAAAAAACTCAAGGCAATACAGGACGCTTTTATAAAGCGGGGCGCGGCTGATTTGCAGAATTCGCAGTCCGAAGTTGCCCGGCCTTATGATTTTCCCGAACCATATTCTTCGCGCATTAAAAAAATGCAGGCCAAGGAAAGGCGCGGCCGTACTACCGAGATGAAACCGGAAGAAATGGAAGAGCGGATGCTGATCAATTTCCGCAATTACGGCGCAACAACCTGCATCTATCTGTTGATTGATAAAAATTACCTGCAGCAGGAAAAAGGCATCAACGTCTGGGGAATGTATGATTCCGGCTCCGTAGTTCAGAATATCATGCTTCTGGCCGTGAATTACGGATTGGGGACTATCGCGCAAGCCATGGCGGTAGTATATCCTGATATTATTCATAAAGAACTGGGTATCCCGCAAGATAAACTTGTTGCACTTGGCATTGCTATCGGCTATCCGGATTGGGATAACGAAATAAACAAAGGCTTCCGTGACAGGGAGCCTCTGGACACTATGGCCAAATTTTATGGATTTTAAGAAAGCATTATCGAATAAGCTTCTTCTTTAAAACTTCAGGAACACGCCATTTCACTGAAGAGAGACCATGTGTTCCTGCGCTTTATGATGGTAAACGGTTGGGTACTTGTTGAAAAACGGGTGACTGGCCAATGAAAAACAACAGAACAATGAGCACAAAAAAAAGATTTGCCGGGGTTGGGATACCGCTAGGAGACCCCAACCAGACGATGAAGCCGCCGCCCAAGGTCCCGTATAAGAGAATCGCGACGGAAGAGGCTTGGGTTACTCCGGAAATCATGCAGGGGTTTCGCGACCTGGTAGTTAAAAAAGCGGGTGACGACGGCTTCCTGTCTCTGTGGGGAGTTTTTATTGAAAAAGGAGGAATTCTCATCGACCGACTTCTCGATATGGGCGAGAACCGCATCAAGGACATGGATGCTGCGGGAATTGACGTGCAGCTTCTGTTGTTAACGGCTCCGGGGGTGCAGGTTTTCAGTACCGGCAGGGCCAAATCTTTGGCCGCATCCAGCAATGACCAATTAGCGGAAGCAATTCGTAGATATCCCAAACGATTTGCGGGTCTCGCCGCTATCGCCCCTCAGGATCCCGCAGCTGCGGCAAAAGAACTTGAAAGAGGAATGAAAAAGCTGGGCCTTAAAGGAGCCGTTATTAACTCCCACACAAAAGGAGAATATCTGGACGACCCCAAGTTCTGGGAAATTTTTGAAGCCGCCGAGTCTTTGAACGCTCCGATTTACATCCATCCCCAAACGCCGTCTCCGGATATGGTCCAACCGTTTGTAAAACGCGGGCTGGATACTGCAATCATGGGTTTTGGAGTGGAGGTTGCCCTACACACCCTGGGCATTATCACGAGCGGGGCATTGGATCGCTTCCCCAACTTGAAAATCGTTATCGGACACGGGGGGGAGGGACTTCCCTACTGGCTTTACAGGATCGATTACATGCAGGAATACAACCGGCAAGCATTCATGCCGAAGCTTAAGATGCTGCCAAGCGATTACATGAAACGAAATATCTATATTACGACAAGCGGGTTGCCCTGGGCTCCGGCCATTACTATGGCTCAATCGGTTCTAGGCATGGATCGCGTACTCTATGCAATGGATTATCCGTATCAATATCGCGTCGAAGAAGTAATAATGACGGATAATTTTCCAATTAGCGCCGCCAATAAGAAAAAACTATTTCAAAAGAATGCGGAGAAAGTGTTTTCGCTATAGGTCTCCTCAGATGATTGCAGATCACTCCTTAGCCTCTATGACTTAAGAAACCAGGTTTCAGATTTCCTAAGGGAGTTATCCAATATGGTATTGACCGGACCGACTTCGAATGATCAAACGCAGATTTCAAAAGTAAGTGACATTATCGACAATCGGCCTATGAGCCGTTTCCAGATTCGGACGATCCTGTTGGGAGGACTGGTACTTTTTGAAGACGGCTTCGATGCGCAGACAATCGGCTTTCTTGCTACTCCCATCGCCGAGAGTAGGGATATACCGATCATTACCTTCGGTCCCATTTTCTCCGCCAGCCTGATTGGCCTAATGATCGCCGCTATGCTCGCAGGCCCGATCGCTGATCGTTGGGGACGCAAGTGGCCGATAATATTTTCTACTTTCACGCTTGCAGTATTTTCCATATTGACGGCATTCTCGACCTCGTTCAACCAATTGTTAATTTTCAGATTTTTAACAGGACTGGGGCTCGGCGGCGCCTTACCGAATGTTGTAGCTCTTTCTTCCGAATATGTTCCCAAGCGCCTGATGGCCGTTCTCGTGTCGGTGCTTTTCTGTGGATTGCCGCTGGGAGGTTTTATTTGCGGAATGCTCAGCTCGGCGTTGCTTCCAGTCTGGGGCTGGCAATCAGTATTTTACATTGGCGGAGCCCTGCCGTTCCTGCTTTCTCTCCTATTAATCCCGCTACTCCCTGAATCGGTTAAATTCCTGTCTCAGAGAGGAGACAATCCCCAGAAAATAGCGAAGCTTATGGCGCCGATTGCACCGGAAATAGCCGCCGACAGCGATCAACTTTCCTTTGCCGCTCCTGTAGCCGTGCGTAAAGCTGTGCCTGTAAAATATCTTTTTACAGACGGCCGCGCTGTTGGGACCGTCCTGCTATGGATCCCCAACTTCATGAATCTGCTTCTCATGTATGTGATCGTCAATTGGCTGCCCGCGCTCCTGAGAGCATCCGGCATGTCCGTTTCAGACGGAGTGACGGCGACCTCGTTCTTCAGCCTAGGAGGCATCTTAGGGACTTTAGCCGAAGGATTCCTGATCAAATCCGGAGGGTCCTACAAAATCCTGCTTGCAGAGTTCGGATTATGCGGTCTGTTTATTGCATCGATGGCCATGATGGCGGATTCCTGGCCGCTGGTAATAATACTGGCATTTCTGCTGGGTTTCCTGGTGATCGGGGCTCAGGCAGGTCTTAATGTGCTGGCCGCGAACTTCTATCCAACCTCCATTCGATCCACCGGAGTCGGATGGGCGCTGGGCATCGGAAGGATCGGTTCGATCGCAGGTCCGATTCTTGCGGGAATGCTTTTATCCATAGAATGGCAGCCATGGCAGGTTCTTGCTTGCCGGTGCGGTCCCTGCCTTATTTGCTTTAGGTGCCATTTTATTAGGCCGCTGGGCGCCGCGCGAAGAAAGTCCCTACACCACAATATAAGATTCCTGATAGATTACCCAAACATATTATAAAATCATAACAATATTTTTCACCTAACAAAGTACACTACCCTTGATGTATTTTAAATCAGATGGAGGATTTGGGTGATATTAGCCTTGATTCATTTCGTCAACAAAGATAGCATGATAAATCTAGATACTAATGATTGCAGGCATGAGCATGGGAAGAGTGGATAAAAAGGCGGATATTGTTGTCGGTGGATTGGTCCACTAAAAGGGAAAAATAATAAGGAGGGAAAGGCATTGCCAATTAAAAATGAAACTCTCAAAATGATGTATAGAAAGATGTTGACCATCCGTCGTTTTGAAGAAAGGGCGATCCAGGAATATGAAAACGGGAACCTGTATGGTTTTATCCATTCCTACATCGGCCAGGAAGCCATTGCAGTTGGGGTATGTTCCCATTTGAGAATTGACGATCGTATTGTCAGTAATCACAGGGGCCACGGGCACTGTATCGCAAAAGGGGCTGACATGAAGCGTATGATGGCGGAGATCTTTGGGAAGAAGACCGGTTACTGCAAGGGCAAGGGAGGTTCCATGCATATCGCGGATTTCAAAATAGGTATGCTGGGTGCGAATGGCATTGTATGCGCAGGCCTTCCTATCGCGACAGGCAGCGCATTAGCGGCTCAGTTGGAAGGCGGAGATAGAATTTCAGTGGTTTTTTTCGGTGATGGTGCCTGTGGTGAAGGTGAGTTTCACGAATCATTGAATCTTGCCTCAATTTGGAAACTTCCCATTGTCTTTGTATGTGAGAATAATATGTACGGTGTAAATACGGCCACAAGCTATTCCATGGCAGCGGAGAACGTTGCTGACAGAGCTGCAGCCTATTCGATGCCAGGAGTAGTTGCCGACGGGAATAACCTGTTTACGGTCTATGAAACGGCTGAGAAGGCGGTGAGCAGGGCCAGAGCGGGTAAAGGACCAAGTCTTATCGAATTCAAGACCTATCGATGGCGCGGCCATTTTGAAGGAGGCGGTATGCCGGACCTTCGCCCTAAGGATGAAGTGGAGGAATGGAAGAAAAAATGTCCCGTGGCATTCATGGAACAACAATTGCTTGAAATGGGACTTATGGATGCCAATGAATTGAAAACTATTAACGCCGAAGTTATGTCCCAGGTTCAAGAGGCGGTAGAATTTGCGATTAACAGCCCGCTTCCCGATCCTGAAGATGCTTTGGAAGACATTTTTTCAAAATAAGGAGTCTATATATGAGGGAAATAACTTACGCGGAAGCAGCCCTGGAAGCCTTGCAGGAAGAATTTCGAAGAGATGACAGGACGGTACACCTGGCAACGGATATTTCTGAACCCCTGCTTGAAAGAATTCGGCGAGGAGAGGATCAGGTGCACGCCAATTTCAGAGTCTGCCTTTGTCGGAGCCGCCATAGGCCTTGCCGGTTCCGGTTTCAGACCAATCGTTGATATACGTATGGCGACCTTTGGCTTTGTGGCCATGGACCAGATGATGAACCAGGCCGCAAAGATTACATATATGTTCGGAGGACAGGCAGAATTCCCTATACTTTTCAGAATGACGGTAGGTACCGGAATGTCGATGGCCGCTCAACATTCCATTAATCCTTATCCCATGTATATGAATATTCCGGGATTAAAAATCATTCTCCCATCAACGCCATACGATGTCAAAGGACTGTTAAAGACAGCCATCAGGGATAACAATCCTGTGTCTCCTTTGAGCATATGGGCCTTGAAGGATTAATCGGTGAAGTCCCTGAAAAGGAATATACTTTACCCTTTGGTCAGGCCTTTGTAAGGAAAGAGGGATCTGATGTTACTGTTGTTGCGCTGGCTAAAATGGTACATCTTTGCCTCGAAGTAGCTGAAGAAATGGAAAAAGACGGGATATCTGCTGAGATCATCGATCCTCTGACTCTTATGCCTCTGGATAGAGAGAGTTTTAAAACCTCGGTTATGAAGACAGGCAGGCTCGTCGTTGTAGATGAAGCCTGCCGGACATGCGGCACGGCTGGAGAAATCATCTCGTCTGTAGTTGAGGACGTCAAGGTTTTCAACAGCCTGAAGGCGTCCCCGAAAAGGGTCTGCGGCCTTGATGTCCCCATACCATTCAGCTTGCCTATGGAAAAATACGTTGTACCGGATAAGGAGAAGATTAGCATCCGCCATAAGCGCGGTTATGGAGGATAAACTTTAATAATATCAAAGAATTCTTTTCCGTATCATATAATCTTTACAGGGGGGGTGTAAAATGGATCGTGTTAAAGGCAAAGTAGCTATCATTACAGGCGCCGCCAGCGGACTTGGAGAAGCGGAGCATTGTTATTAGCGAAGGAAGGGGCTAAAGTCGTAGTTGCTGACATCGACGAGGTTAATGGTAAGAAAGTAGCTGAGGAAATAAGGCGTGAGGGAGGAGAGTCTATCTTTGTAAAGCACGATGTCACCAGTGAAAAAGATTGGAGCAATTTAATTGAGAAGACATTGCTTGAATTTGGGAAACTGGATGTTCTCGTGAACAATGCCGGGATTCAGATTATGAAAGAGGTTGAGGATTTCTCGCTGGAAGAGTGGCGACGGCTAATGAGTGTCAATCTGGATGGAGTCTTTCTTGGAACTAAACATGCCATAATAGCCATGAAAGGGACTGGAGGCGGTTCGATTATCAACATGTCTTCGGCGGCCGGTATCGTAGGTACTCTTGATAATACATCGGCATATTGTGCAAGCAAAGGTGCCGTAAGGCTGTTTACCAAGGCGGCGGCTCTTGAGTGCTCTAAGGCAGGTCGTGATTATAACATCCGGATTAACTCCCTTCATCCCGGTGTCATTGAAACACCATTGGTAGCAGCTATGGCCGAGGATAAGGCTGTGAAGGAAAGATTGGAAAGCAACCACCCGATTGGATTTCTGGGAAAGCCGATAGATGTTGCATATGCCGTCCTTTATCTTGCTTCTGATGAGTCCAGGCTTGTCACGGGTGCGGAAATGGTAATCGACGGGGGTTGGACAGCACGTTAAAAGTATAGATAAAATACATATCTTATCTACGCTTTTTATCGTTACTCCAAAAAAAATTTTGAGACAGGGTTTCCTAAAGAATAAATTGAAAAGAAAAAAAGTGCCCCAAATGAGCGTCAGGTAGGTGTTTTGATGGCCTAAGTTATTAATTATACTGGTATAGGCGGGGAGTCGAACCCACATACTAGTTTGTGGTGTATATCAATCACACTCACAATCGCCATTATCCAGTGGACGGCAGATGTCGGGCCAACCGAACTCGTTCCAATAGTCGACAAGGCTGAAATAAATTGTCTTATCTTTCTTCCCGGTTACTGTGACTGTTCAATCAACTCGACGATTATATTACCGACACCGAGGTCGCAGTAAGCCACTCCACCACCTCCCGGGAACTTGGCCCTCAGCAGTACTTCTACTCCCTGTTTAGTAAGCTTGTCTACCTTATTTTGAAGGCCCTCGACAGCACAGCCGATATGTTGAATGCCCTCGCCTTTAGTATTAAGGAATTCCTTATGCGGGGATTCCCCATTCAAAGGCTGAATCAGCTCAATTTGTATGTCTCCAATCATCGCAAAACATATTCTGAAATCAGCATACATGCGCTTATCGCGAAACCATTCCATCTCGATCGGGCGGTAGGGTCATCTCTTGAAAAGGCCCTATGCCAAGGGAAGTCAAGCGTTCGATAGTCTTATCCATATCTCTGATAACTATCCCTATCTGTATCACTTTTGTAAATGGCGATTCTTTCGTGTTCTCCATTGCGTACTCTCCTTTCATTAAAGACCCGTGCCCTTAGGACTCGTTTAGGTTGATCCTCCGGCTAATAAAGAATAAATACCAAGTACTATTATCAAATATCGTATAAAACGACAATAAATAGCCATTGTTGTCTCCTTTCTAATAAAAAGAGTTTTCTGTTTCACGGCGGGTTTGATTTTAAATAATATTAGACTCCCAAAAGAGTATTTATAACTCTATTAGGAGTTAGGCTTTCACATTCTGATGTCTTTTCCCATGAGACAACCTCCAATAAGAGTTTAAATAAGAAGCGGTGTCAGGTCTACACATTTGACAGAAAAAGTATAATTGTCAAATGTGTAGACCTGACGCTGTTAGACCCTCAAAAAAAATAAAAAACCCTACCTCTCTATTTTGAGAAATGGGGTTTTGGTCTTTTTGTCATGGCTACCCTCTGTAATTGGTTAACAGATGGCTGATTACGGGGCAAGCCTCGCAGATTGAGAATATTTTGTCAAGTTTGATAAAAGTTTCGAGTCTGATTGCAATTACTATGACAATACTTGAAAATTATTGAATTGAAGGATAGCAGCGTTATAAACCTTAAGGCAAATTGCAGATACTTATCGCAGTCTAAAATTAAAGGATAACAGATTTGATTGTCACTTAAATAATAATATTTAAAAATAACCGCACCTGGCTTTAATCAGAGCGGAAACACCCGTTTTCTAATCAGCAATGTCAAACCGTTGACCACGGCGGCAAATACGAAGATCTCTTTTAATCCGATCGGCGGAATGTCAAAATTGGCGGCTAAAATAATTTTATCAAGCCATTGCTCCGGCTGCAAGAACCCGAAATATGAGGCAAATACGAGCAAGATACACGTAACCGGCACACCGATATAAACGAGCGGTTCTAAAACCCCGGTTCTTTCCCGTAGTGCAGCCTTGAGCTGCTTATGCATATTATACTGGCAAAACAATCGACGCTTCCATTCTTCGCTTAACGAAGATTCGGTCATAGGCTGGTACAGTGCGTCATTACGAAGGTGTTCTTTTACTTGCAGTTTATTCATCATGATTCTTCTCCAGTAATGCTTTCAGCCGCGCCAGGGCCCGGTGGATTCTTGCCTTGACCGTTCCAATCGGTATGCTGAGCCGTTGTGCCAATTCGGTTGTTTTCAATTCTTCCAGGTATCTCAATGCAAGTATCTCCCTGTCTTTAAACGGCAGCTTTGACAATGCCCATTGCACATGTTCGGCTGTCTCTCGTCTTTCCAAGACTTCAAGGACGCTTTCGCCCGGATCTGACTGGGTTTCCGCCTCAATGATCTGCGCTTCTTCCTGTTCGAACCGTTTTCCTTTCTGGATATGGCGCAGGCCCTCGCGCCAGGTTATGCCATAAAGCCAGGTGGAGATTTTGCTTTCACCACGAAAATTCGGCAGGGCATTAAGAGCCCTATAGAAAATACGATAAAGTACGTCTTCTTCATCGACTATGCGCATTCGACGTATGCACGAAAGCACAAATCCCTCCCATTCATTTACAAAACTTTCCTCCCGTTCGGGATTTAAGGGCAGGTACCGTTCTATTTGCTCGCGCGGTTCGTTGTTCAACGTATTCGACTTTCTGTTTTTACCCTCATCTTGTAATCCTATCTATTTAGAACAGCCTGCATTGTAAAAGGTTGCACATAAAAAATGCAACCTTTTAAAAGGTCTTCGGGTCGAAGTAGATAACAGGGCTTTGGCTGATAAATTGTCAGCCGCAACATATTTTTATGCACATGCAAAACTACAAAAGGAGGTTTTTATGGAATCATTATCACATGTTTTAGTACCCATTATTGCAATTGTTTTTGCTTTGACCATTCCGATTGTTAGTATAATCGTCGATTATTTTAACAAGAAAAACAAAATGCGGGTTATTGAAAAAGCTATTGAAAAAGGCTTATCGCTTGAAGGCCTGTCATTCCCTGAAGAGAAGAAGGGACTCCGGTTACCGTATCGCAGTGGAATGGTAGTCCTGGCGGTGGGCCTCGGAGTCGGCATTTTCGCTGTTTTACTTGGGGCCGTGAAGCCTGAAGCGCTTTATCCTATACTGGGCATAGGGTCCATTCTAGCGCTGTTAGGGATCGCATTGCTCATCAATGACAAGATCAACTACGACAGGTATTTTAAAAAAGAGTCTTAACCCGCATTTTTCGCTTGTAGGGGCCAAGCCTCGCAGATTGAGAATGTTTTGCCAAGGTTGATAAAGGCATGGGGGTCAGGGCATGAATATTGACAAAATAATCTGTCAAGAATGAAGGTCTGACCCCTAATGTTGTGAATATTGACAAAATAATCTGTCAAGAATGAAGGTCTGACCCCTAATGTTGATTGGTCGTCTATTGGCTACGTTTGATTCTTCCGAAATCCGGCCCCAATCGAATGCGCCTTTCCAAGGTAAGGGCCTATCCTGTGGTATGTGCGTATTCCAGGTATGTATAAGAATGCATCCATCCTCTCGATATCGATAGACCTATCTTCTCCGAGCATGGACTCCTCAGCCTTGACGTCCACGATCTCCCCGATAAAACGAGTGTGAAGCCCCAATTCTAATGTGTGAAAAAGCCTGCACTCAAGGACAAGCGGGAACTCTGCCACATATGGGGCATCGACAAGTTCACTTCGTTCCGGAGTGAGACCTGTAGCCTGCCATTTGTCCGTATCTCTCCCTGATGCTATCCCTGCGTAATCCGTTTCCTTTACATGTCTGGCGGAGGGGATGTTCACGGTAAAGGCCTTTCTCTCCATGATGCCCGCGTAACTATAGGTCGCCTTCCTGAGGGATACCCCAATGCAGGGAGGGTCCGAGCAACAGACCCCGCCCCAGGCAGCGGTCATGAGGTTCGGCTTGCCTTCTCTGTCATATGTGCCTACAACCCATACTGTGGTAGCTCCGACGAGTATTTTTGCACCAAGGGACTGCTTCATAGTTGTCCTCCTCATTAACCTTCCATTCCTGCAATGCTGGGATTAGGGATACATGGTCTGGTTACAGGTTGATAATTAATAGACCATACTTACGCTCCGCCGCCATCCGCAGGCAGGATGCCTGCCTTCCAGTCGTTGAGCATCTCGACAGCCTTCTTTGTACAGTCACAGATCAGCTTAGTGCAACGGTCGTTGCGGGGTTCTGTTGCGCCCTCTCCGTACACACGGTAATACTCTTTCTGCCATGTACCTCGCGATACGCTGCAGAGTGTGGATTTAGAGACGGTCTGAACCAGATTTCTGGAGGGCAGAAGGCCGGATGGCGGGACATAGCTGTCCCATTCGGTGCTAGGGAAGGCAAAGTCGCAGTACCACTGGTAGAACTGCCTGCCAAGCGCTTTTCCGGCGCCGACGAGGTTCATGAGCAGGAAGGGAGCGATAACGGCACCGCAGGTCTGACTGAACGGGCCTCCGCCGTTGCCGAACATACCGATGTTGATGGGAAGTTGTTCCCAAGCGGAACCGGGACCGAGCGATGATCTGAGGCCGTAGACTATGGCCCCGAAAGACTTGCCGCCGCAGCCTTCGCAACCGGGCGGACTCCAAGCTGATCGACCGATCGCGACCGGATCAAGAGGAGTGTAAGGCCAGGCCCCCATTGCGGGTGTATCGGCCATGGCAACGGCCGGAAGGCCGACCCCCTCAAGAAAGATGCCTCCGGCAATGGCGTAGATGCCGCCCGAGATGAATCTCCTTCGGGAAATAGTAGAATTTTGTGATTCCTTCATGGTTTAACTCCTTTCCGACAGGATAATCATCCCGCGGAGAAAGATGGGTGAATCGAAAAAGGGGGACGTCCTTAAATTAAGTAAATAACTTTAATTTGGCATATTAATATTTGATTATTTAGGACGTCTCCTATCACACAAATAAACAGAAACTCCACCTCTCTATTTTAAGAAATGGGGTCTTAGATTTTTTATCATGGATACCCTCTGCAATCGGTTAACAGATGGCTGATTCCGGGGCCAAGCCTCGCAGATTGATCCGATTTTATCAAGGTTGATAAAGGCATCGGGGGCACAAGTTAATAAGCTAACAAAGCCCCCATTGACACTATCTTTTTTTAATCAGGAAATCTACATTCATCGTGCGGAAGTGCATTCCGCTTTCGTCCTCCCAACCGGACAAGCCGTCAATCAGGCAATATATCTCGTATACATTGTCTTGATAGAGGTATTCAATGGGACCAGCCTGGGCCTCTCTTTCTCTGAAAGACTTCACGATTTGTATCATATTGATTTCAGACCTTCGCGAGTTGGTGTCAGTGAATTGAAAAACTGCGGTCTCCGGGTTGTACTCGACCACGATATCGCCAGCCTGCATCTTCTTGGGCTTGCCGTTCTCGGTGTTGATATCCTCTCTAAACCGCACAAATACGCTATAGTTGTTTGTCGGAACAAAAAAGGATTTGTAGCCATAACCAAAGGAAAATGTATCCCTGTCCCGATTATACCACTCTATGAAGTCGAATCCCAATTCCTTTGTGAATGATTCAGGTTTTATCATTTTTCCCGACATCAAATATGACACACCCTCCAATTTCTCATAATCATATAGATATTTTACAATGGATGAGATATCCGCTCTTATCTTGAGGGGGAGAGTCTCTCGCACGGGAATAATCTTATTGTTCTGGATCAGATTGTTGGAGCTTAGCAGCTTCAACAAACGGCCTTTTTGGCTCGCATATGAAACATTAAAGGAACTCCATGGTCCGAGAATCGACAATAAGGCGATTACCAGAAGAGAAGAGGGAATGATGATGAGATTCCGGTTCTTTCTGATCACCATAAAAACAGTTAGAAAGAGGAGCCATACTGCCAACGCCAGCACGTAATAACGGCGGAAGGTTATCCCATACTCGAAAACCCTCGTAAAGATAGCTACGAAAAGTAGTAACAACAAAGGCATTTGAAGGATGTAGAAGCATCTTGAGAACCAATAACACCATTTCGAGTTATTATCCTTTTGGAAAGGAAAGATAACAAGCAATGTTATGATTCCGTATGAGGCAAAGGACAAAACTAGATAGGATACGGTTCCTTTGGGCAATTCCCACTGAACAAGGATTTTAAATCCATAAGCATAAAGGATTCCAAGATAAACTATGGTCAAAGGCACCATGACATATATCCCGATATTTTTAAGCCACATCGGCCTATAATCCTTCATGTCTTCCGAACCTGATACAACCGGCACTCCCGAAAGAAAAAATAATGATGCAAAGATCCAAAAGGTCACGATGACAATCCTGATCTCATAAGTACTAATCAGATGCGTTTTAAAAAGATTGTCTATTGCCCCAAGGGCTGCACTCGTACCACCAAGGATAATTGCAGTGTAAATGCCTGTAATTACCAGTCGGATGAATAGTGCGGCATGAAAATTCCAGTAGAAATCATCATCTCCAACCCCCTGTCTTATACAAATGAAACAGAGAAGGCTGGAAACAGCGAAAAGAACTATGAATTGAGAGATGTGGAAGAGGTTTAGTGATTGATTTGGTAGAAAGAAAAAATACAAGCAAGCAGCAGCTATGGAGATGCATTCAAGGATAAGGCGTGCACGTCTTCTGATCCAACCTGATTCATACAAAAGGCATATCGAAATCAATACAGGCACAAGGAGAAGCAAATCCATACAGATATTGCGCGAGAAATAATTGAATGACTCCACCTTATAGATGTGCATGTGAAGGTGGTTGATTGCGCCTAGATATAGAAAGAGAGCGGGTAGAGGGAACCGTGCAACCGTCTCTTTTGTCCTGGTTGATAATCTCTTGATTGATAGCATTGATAACCTCATCTTAATGTCCTCATACCTTTGGTTGATTATCGGATTTCATTTAAAAATGCATCAGTGTCAGGGTTACACATTTGACAGGAAAGTATAATTGTTAAATGTATAGACCTGACACTGATGAACCCTCAAAAAAATAAAAAATCCCATCTCTCTATGTTGAGAAATGGGGTCTGGGATTTTTATCATGGCTACCCTCTGCGATTGGTTAACAGATGGCTAATTCCGGGGCCAAGCCTCGCAGATTGATCCGATTTTGTCAAGGTTGATATTTGCGTGTGTAGTGGAACAATCCTATAATCTCCTTTCAAGTGAAAGATAAAGATAAGGAAAATTTCGGACTGAAATCAGGATAAGATATTTGTTTAGATTCAGGTTCAGTTAATCGACTCCGAGCATTTCCTTTAACCTCTTGGCATTTTTAACCGCATGGCCTTCAAAATCATTGTCGAAATAGATGAACGTATCCTTATTCCAGACATCGACCTTTTCGGCCCAGGTCCGTAGTTCCTCTTCTGAATATTCAGATGCATATAGCTTTCGGGAGCCGTGAAGTCGAATATAGGCAAAGTCGGCGGTAATTATCTCAGAGGAGGGATATCGCCCGGCTGTGTCAGAAACACAGAGCGCTATGTTAAATTCGGTCAATATGCCAAACGCCTGATTCTTGATCCAGGATGGGTGGCGAATCTCAAGGGCGTGGCGAACCTTCGGGTCCAATGATTCACAAAAAACCCTGAATACATCCTCATCAAAGGGAAGGGTTGGCGGCAATTGGAAGAGTATGACCCCTAGTTTTTCTCCAAGGCCGATAGTGGCGCTATAAAGACGCCCCAATGGTTCGGCAGGATCTTTAAGTCTTTTAGTATGGGTGATGAATTTGCTGGCCTTTACGGCCCATAGGAAATTGTCAGGGGTTTTCGTCTTCCAGTTTTGGAAGGTCGTGGGATTAGGAAGACGATAGAAGGAGGCGTTGAGTTCCACGGTGTCGAAATATCTGACATAGTACTCAAGCCATCTTGATTTGGGCCATTTGTCAGGATAAAAGATCGTTTGCCAGTGCTTATAGGTCCATCCCGATGTGCCGATCCTTATTGAGATGCGCCCTTTCCCATTGATTAATCCTATTGGGATCGGACGGGAAAGTCAAATTTACCTACCATCTAGCTGCAAGACATCTGTAAGGATATACTATCCATGGCAAGGGCTGCCCTGCCGCTTATATCCTTTAAAAGGGCAATATTGCTTGTACGAAATCCATTTGGTTTTTCCAGAGAGTCGACATAGATTGTGCCTCTGAATACATAAGAGCCAAATATTGGCAGACACATAGCAGATCTGATTTTCATTAGCTGTAGGGATTCGGTGACCTTGTGATCTCCCTCTTCAATATTATTTGAATCCTTTATCATTATCGGTTTATTCATTATCAAGACCTGTTCAACTAATTCGTTGTTATAAACCTTTTTAGGATCATCGATAGGTTTTCTTGATCGATATATGATATTACTAATGTCTCCTGTCTGATCATTAATTAATACAATAACGCATCGATCTATTCTTTTAAAAAGGTTAATATAATTTTGATTAACTCAGAAGAAGACTGAAATAGGGATTAAACAAATATCAGCACAGAATTTTGTAAACAGTGCATATTTTTTTATGCGTTTCCTTATAAGCCTAATAGCATTTTATGTGTTAAAGGTTTTTTTGTTATGATCATACTCTGAATAGGCCATTTTTTTGGATATTAAAATATGAGTTGGCATTTTGTCTATAATGTGAGCAAAATGTTTCAGTATCATGGCCAAGGTTTGGATTGATATTCTCGCTTCCGGTATTATTAAAAGGAAGTCTCTTCAACTAAATCCTTCAGCGCCTTGCTTGCAACGAATTTGGGGACATTAGCAGCCTTTACCACGATCTCCTCACCGGTCTTCGGATTTCTTCCTGTCCTGGCTTTTCGATTTTTTACCTTAAAGGTGCCAAATCCAACCAGTGTCACCTGATCCATATTTTTCAGGGCTTTTGTGATTGTATCTAAAACACAATCCACCACTGCCTGCGCTTCTTTCTTGGTACTGGTAACCTTTTCCACCTCGTTGATTAAGTCAGCTTTGTTCATACCTCTACCTCCTTTCAGGATATTGCATAGCTGATCCCGTATGAAATCTAAAAATACTTGCTATCTTCCAACATAGAAATGAATTAAGTATAAATTAATTACGCAGCCGAGCACATATTATACCACACCCGAAAACCCCCGGGGCATGATATGGATTAAACGGCCTTAAGGGCCTTTGCTGCCTTGTTGACGTCCTTGGGTTTCACCCAGAGGATCGCTCCATAGCGCCCTTTACCGGCACTGACAGCGTCCATGGCGGTCAGGTTGATGTTTGCGTCCGCCAGTTTCTGTGTCACCTCTGCGACCGCGCCGGGCCGATCCTTGCCTTGGACTAGGAATCCGGCCTTTTTCGGCCGTGCCTTCAGTTTAGCCCGGATCAGTGCCTTGCGGAAGAGCGCGGCGTTCTCGGGCACGAGGTCGATCTGGGCACGCCGGCCGCGGGGGAAGCCGGTGAAGGCCAATAGGTTTACCCCTGCCTTGCTGAGGGCCTTGAGTATCCGGGCGCCCTCTCCGGGTTTATCAGTTACATCCATAGAAAAATAGTATATCTTTTTGATTGTATCTGCCATTGTGTCCCTCCTGTATGTTGTGTAAGTTCAATAAGATTTAAGAAATAAGACCGATGAATAACCTACAACGCGTTGTTTATCCCCCACAGAAATGTCCCCTGAATTTGCATAATGCAGGATCTGGGCATGATTTGCCCCATGGGCATTGGCAAATAGGATTGCAGTTCCTACACCTCCACTCGAACACATAGCTGTCACTAAATTAGGGATGGTTTATCGATTCAGTTGTTCATCCAAGTGATTGAAAAGACGGCTAACATCCATTGTCTTCAGCACTTCTAATGTTGAATTGTCAATCTTATTGGCAGATTCGTAGGATGGATAATGGGACATATCGGTACTGGCCAGGATAAAAATCTTTTTGTCTCCTGCGGAAGCGGTAATAGCGTCAGCCAATATGCGGCACTTCTCAGGTGTGGGGTTTCCGAATATGATAGGAACTATCATGCACTTTTTCCCTAGGACCTGAAGAAACGGGAGCTGGATCTCTATGGTATGATCGGGTTGAATGGATCGATCCGCCTTAATACCCTTGTTAAAGGCCGCCATTTTTTTGATCATCTCCCTGTCAACAGGGACTTTGCCCAGCGGTGTCTCGAAATAATCGACCGGGCATATAAATGCGATAGCATCATTCTCTGCACTCGTGGCCTATAATAACGATGGTATCAAAATCCACCTTGGATAGCTGTTTAAATGTATATGCCGCTACACTGCCGGAAAAGACATAGCCGGCATGAGGAGCGACGGCGGCAACTATCTCGCCTTCAGGCGACGTTTCGGGGACGCTGTTCAGCATTGCCGTTACCATATTGCGCAGTTCGGATGCCGTTCCCGGATAAAAGGATCCTGCAACATGAGGGGGGACGGATCACCTCTGAAGCATTATTATCCTTGAATTTATCATCATCGATAGCATTGGACATGCCCCATGCAAGGAATATAGATATTGGAAGAATGATAAGCGCAAATAGTAGGGAATTTTTACGCATTTCCAGCCTCCTAAAATATCTTGCCATATTATAGATCAATAGTTAATATTAATAAACTATTTTATAAAAAAGGGTATGCAAATGCATCTTAATTTTTTAAAGAAAATAATTTATTCAATTTTTCTGATAATAGTTGTCCTGCTCTTTGGATGCAGCAGTAATACGGATACCAGTAAATTAGCGCCTGATTTCACGCTTAAAGATCTTTCCGGTAATAGCGTTTCCCTCCAACAGTACAGGGGGAAACTTGTGCTCCTGGATTTTTGGGCCACCTGGTGCACGCCCTGTCGCTATTCCATCCCCGAACTGGTGAAAATACAGGATAAGTATAGGGATCAGGGCGTTGGTAATCCTTGGGGTTTCAGTGGATGACCCGCTCCAGGTAAATAACAGATATTTGTCGGCCTATAAGGAAAAATACAAAATAAATTACACGATCCTGAGGGCGGATGAAAAGACGATTGTTAAATATTTGGGGAATAATAATTTTGCCATCCCCACAATCTTTTTTATCAATCGGGATGGCATGATCGTGACCAAAGGCGTGGGTTTTTTGCCGGGAGCGGTAGAGAAGTCATTAAAAAAGATCCTTCAATGATTATCGATTTTCACACCCATATCTTCCCATCCTTTTTCAGTAAAGAGAGGGATCTGTATTTTAACGAAGAGCCCGGTTTTGATCTCTTGTACAGATCACCCAAATCAAAGATGGTCGGCAAAAAGGATCTGATAATCAACATGGATAAGTAGGGGGTTGACAGATCAGTCGTATTTGGCTTCCCGTGGAAAAAGGTCGAATATTATAAGAGGCATAATGATTATATTATTGAGTCTGTCTTGAAACACCCGGACAGGTTGATAGGTTTCTGCTGTTTTGATCCCATGTCACGGGAGGCATCGAATGAGGTGGAGAGGTGTCTCGATGCTGGGCTTAAAGGGGTCGGTGAACTGGCTGTCTATGATTCTGATCTTCCGGCAGATATTATAACTGCATTGAATGAGATCATGGCTATCTGCCTTCAGCGCGATGTCCCCCTTCTCATGCATGCCAGCGAACCTGTGGGACATCAATATCCCGGGAAACATCCATGATCTTTAATCATCTCTACAATCTGCTTACGAGATACTCTTCAAATAAGATCGTCCTCGCGCACTGGGGGGGAGGGCTCTTCTTTTATAATCTAATGAAAAAGGAGGTTCCAGAGGCGATGGCCAATGTATGGTTTGATACTGCCGCTTCGCCATACCTCTACGTGCCGGATATCTATAGGGTGGCAGGGGAGATTATGGGATTTGACAAGGTCCTTGTTCGGCTCGGATTATCCCCTTTTAAGTCCTGAACGATACTTCAGAGATATGGAATCGGCAGGGCTGTCCCCTGAAGCCCTTATAAAATTCAAGGGAATGAATGCCGCCGTCATGTTAGGGCTTACCCAGACGGTAATTACCTTAAAGATTCTTCAATTCACCAGAGGGTTTGCAGATCCGAATGAGATTCCCTGTTGAACCTCAGGAAGGCTGAGTTTATAATATCAATCATGTGCCTTGATAAATGGATGGGAAAAAAGTTCTTGACATATAGATTAATAGTTTTTTAATTTATTAACGTTTTGATTTTTATATTTAGGATATTCTATCATGAAAACATTTGTTGCGAAAGAACATGAAGTTGACAGAAAATGGTATCTCGTAAATGCCGAAAACAGGATTTTAGGACGATTGGCCAGCCAGATAGCCATACGTTTAAGGGGAAAGCATAAATCTATTTTTACCCCCCACGCAGACACCGGTGATTTTATCGTGGTTATCAACGCCGATAAGGTCGCTTTAACAGGCTCCAAATGGGATAATAAGATCTATTACAGACATTCCGGTTATTTTGGGGGGCTAAAACAGATTTCCGCCAAAAAACTGCTTGAAAAGAAGCCAACAGAGTTATTACGCTTGGCGGTTAAGCGAATGCTGCCTAAAAATAGTCTGGGACGCAGCCAGTTAAAAAAACTTAAAATATACACCGGTTCCGATCATCCTCATCAAGCTCAGAAACCGGAAACATTAGAGATTTAGGAGGTCTGAATGGCTGAAGAGAGGTATCACGCCGTTGGTAAGCGGAAAACGGCTATAGCCCGTATATGGATTAAACCAGGCAAAGGCGCTATAATGATCAATAACAGGTCTATTGAGGACTATGTATCAAGAGAAGCGGGCAGGGAACTCATTAGACAACCCCTTGAAATAACGGGCACTATTGATAAATATGATATCTCAGCAAATGTGCGGGGCGGGGGTGTGCTGGGACAGGCAGGTGCGATCAGGCATGGAATAAGCCGCGCATTGGTCAATATCAATCCCGAGTTTCGCATTCTCCTTAAGAAGGCGGATCTATTGACAAGGGACCCAAGGATGAAGGAGAGAAAGAAATACGGGCAGGCCGGCGCGAGGGCGAGATTCCAATACTCAAAGCGCTAAAAGAACTATCTTATTCTATCGCGGGTCTTGGTATTGAAATATTTAATCATCTGGAAATAGGGGAAGTCATTCGTGGCTTCCCCGTTTTTTTAGGAGGGGGCGGATTTGTCCGGTTGAGATTGGCATGAATGAAAAGAAAAATATAAGGCTGATCATGGAATATGACGGAACCCGGTATCACGGGTGGCAGAGACAGAGGGGGGAGCTTACCATCCAGGCAGTCATTGAAGACAGTATCCGGATTATGGTCGGAGAGCGGATTACGCTGATCGGTTCGGGAAGGACAGACGCCGGGGTGCACGCCCTGCACCAGGTATGTAATTTTATCACGAGATCCGGGATAGAGCCTGATTCCATGAGGCGGGGACTGAATTCGCTTTTGCCGGATGATATCCTGATCATGCGGGTAGAATACGTACCGCTCGGTTTTCATTCCAGATACAGCGTAAAAAGCAAGACATATGAGTACAGGATATGGAACAGGAAAGATTCTAATGTCTTTTTACGCAACTATACCTGGCATATCAGGGATGATCTGGACATCGAAGCGATGAGGGAATCCCTTTCCATGTTAATCGGGAGATATGATTTCTCTTCCTTCAAGTCTGCCGGAAGCAGGATTAAAGATCCTGTCAGGGAGATGATTCGGGCTGAACTTCATTGCCCGGAGAAAGGTGTACTCAGTTTCCTTTTTGAAGCGGATGGTTTCCTGAGGCATATGGTGCGAAATATAATGGGCACCGTTATTGAGCTTGGCAAGGGTAAGATCAGCCTTGATGAATTTAAAGAGATATTCCGATCAAAGGATAGAAACAAGGCCGGAATAAAGGTCCCGCCCCAGGGGCTGTTTTTAAAGATGGTCAAGTATTAAAGGTTTATAACATCTTATGAGGGTAATTATGGGGGATAGATTCCGAAAGATCTGGAGGAAAAGAATAAGACTGGTAGTGTTGAATAGACACACTACCTTTGATATACTAAGTTTGTTTTTTTAAGTATAATATATTACAGGGGGCAAAATATTTATATTTCACCCCCTATTATCAAAAACAGATAATTTATTATTAATTATTTATGGATGGTTGGTGTGCGGGTGCTGTTGTTTCATTATTAACCGCAGTCGCGACCGCAACTCCAACTGCCACGACCGCCGCCGCTATCCCTACAATAGCCGCTGTGCTTAACCCAGCAGTTCCTCCTGCGCCCGCAGCACCTGCTGCTGTCTGGCTTTGTGCCATGGATAAAGACGAAGATAGCGGTATGAGGATCAGGGACAATGACAGTATCCCTATAACAATTTTCCATGAAAGACTTCTATTTTTCATATTAAACCCTCCTGGTAAAAGATTTACCCCTCCCTTTTTCTTTTTCTTAATGTGACCCATTTAATAATAATAAAATGCGTTAGTCAACTATTTTTTTCTATTTTTATTCTCTTATTTCATTCAGTCCTTTTTACTCTTTAAAATACGTTATATAATAATAATAAAATTGGTTAGTCAAGTATTTTTTTAAATTTTTTATTCTCTTATTTCATCAAGATTGGCCTTAAATTTGGCTGGCATAATGTCCTTTGCAAAACCGAACAGGTCTTGCCAATGAGTTACTCTTGCGGCAACATCCCTTGTCCATGGAGATATCCCGTAGTTGAGCATCTGGTTTGAATCACTGGTAAGGAGCATCCTTAAAGGCAAACTTAGATATATACCCTTGTCATGGTAGCCCCTATTGTATGTATCTGTAAATATATCTGTATCTGTAAAACTGTAAAAGATTCCAACAATTGCTCCTGTATCATACTGTCTGCTGACATCCAACCTCCACCCCACATCGCCTGCCAGGAACCTGCCGTACTGGGCATGGAAGGTCATATCAAGGCCCTGGTAATAATAGTAAGCGTTACCTAAGACACTGTATCTTTTAACATCCATTAAGTCAAATTCTTTTTCAGGCACCCTTTTCTTGAGCCAGTCCCCCTCAATCCCAAAGGCCATTTTCCCATCCCCCGGGAAATAAAGGGTTTCCACACCAACACCTGCATACATATTGTCAAAATAACCAAGACTCAGACGCCCAAAGGTCTTTTCAGATATGCGAAAAGCCTGGCTTATCAGCAATCTGTCAAGGGAGTTATACTTGCCCATATATTTTGATATGTCGCTTCTTACTACATCAGGGGGCAGAGAAGCGGTGGAAGGGGAATATATATTTGAATACAATGGTATGCTATAACTAGCATAGGCTGAAGCCCCTTTCCATAAATCCGCCGTGACATAAGGTTTTATTCCAACGGTGTACTTAAAGAAGCCGGACGGGTCGTTCCAGTAGATATCAAGATCCGGTTTAATGCTGAAGTTGAATTTAGATGTCCTGTCTTTTTTGCTTTGGATATATTCCCCCTCCTGTGCTTCAACGGCACGTTTTGTTATCTGGATCTTCATCAGCTTTTCAATGAAGATATCTTCGGAAATTTCCCCTAGTAGATATTTTTCCAGGTGTTCAGGCCTAACCGAGATTTTCAATATGGGCATATCAAGTTTCTTGACAACTGCCGTTAATTGCGCAGTGTCACTGGGAGAGTGAAACAGAAGGATACGAAGGACCCTCCCAACCGCCTTCTGGTTTGAGAGATATTTATTGTTTTCAAATTCAGCGATAAGGTCGCTCCCATCGGTGTAGACAGCGACATCAGAGAAGCCGGCGTTGTGGATGGCCTCATGGATCTTTTCAACCATCTCCTTTTGATCTCTTTTATTAAAAGGCCTTCGATCCACGGAGACTAATGGAGGTGGATCTGCGCGATGGGGAAGGACCGGTTGGCCGAGCTCCGCATCAACATGGAGCATTATGCCTAAAGTATCCCCGCGCTGATATGATAGACCAAGATCTATGCCGCTAAAGAGTCTGGTCCTAAGCCCCACATTTACCGGGTATCTTGCCCCTTGGGGAACCCCTCTGGCAGAGCTTTTATCATTTTCATATTTAATTGGATTATATTCCGCAATAAAGTGAAACCGATCATTTAACTCTATCTCTACTCCACCGAACAGGCCGTATTTATCCAGGTAAGGCAGATTGATAGGACTTTTTAGGCGTTTGCTTCCGATACCTAGTGTGAGGTCAATAGGATAATACTGGCGGCTTATAACCAGATATTCGCTTGCAAAAAGGCGTGTTCCATGAAAATCATTTATGCCTACGGCAATGGCCGGCAGTTCTTTGGACTCAGGGAGGATCTGGTATTTCAGGTCCATGGCCTTATCTTTGTTAGCTCCATATCCGGGCATAGAAGGGACCGGTATATTGGTAATTTCGGTAAGTCTGCCTGAAAATTCCAGCCCCGGTAGGATACCCATACCACCTGTGTACCACCTGTATGGGAGTGCCTGGGCAGCGCCAAATCTTACGACCCCGTCTTCAAGGACTCTGGCGTTGGGGATCTCCATCAGGCCGGTTCCGCCCCAGTTGGCGGAATTATTAAATGGCCGATCCAGCGCGAATGTGTGTGGCGCTGCTATTGATTGGATCAGAGATAGGGATGATAGTAAGACAAAAAGAAGGATGGCATAATTTTTAATTGATGAGAAGATAATCCTGCCTGATGTAAAGAGATCTGATCTGAAATCGTCCGCCAAAAAGATATCCTTGCTGAGAATTAATAATAGATAATACTCTATTATACTGACTTTCACCATTGACAAAATACAAAGACAAGGTTTAACAGAGGTTATGATATAAATCAATATAATTGATGTGGGGATGAATAATGACGGGAGGGGCTTATGGCAAACGGAAGAATATCAGTTATTGCATTAATATTCATTATCCTTTTCTTCATTTCAGGATGCGCCTCTGACAGGTTAGGCGGCGGGATCATTACCGGAAGCGCCGCCAGTGGACCTAGTAAATTATACGAATCAAGGCCTTTTGAGAATCGCGGAACTGGAGAGGAGGTCACTGGAAAGCTATGCCTCTGTTATCGGAGAAAACTACACAACAGATCAGAGGGTATATGAGGAATTGAGAGATTTTGTCATCCCTGTATATAAGAGGTTCCTTGATGGCTTTAAGAGATATAAGGCCTGAGAATGAAGAGATAAAAAGGGTGCATCAATCTATATCCAGGGCAGCGGAATTGATTTATGACGGGTTTAAGACCAAGATGCTCGGGATCGAAAATGGCAATGAAGATATTATCATCCAGGGGAATGAAAAGATCGAGAAGGGTCGTGAAGAGGTCGAAAGATGGCGGCGGAACTGATAGAGTTATACAAAAAACACGGCGTGGCGGAGATCAAAGAGGAATAGCATATAGGTGATAGTCTATGGCCTTTAAAAGATCGCATTTATTATGAAGAAACAGATTAAGTATATATTTGTATGCCAGAGTTGCGGTCACCAGGCCCCAAAGTGGATGGGGAGATGCCCTGAATGCGGTCAATGGAACAGTCTTACTGAGGAGATCACTGAACCGGAAAATAGAGCAGGACTATCTTCCAACATGGGCCGACCGCAGATCATAAACGCCATATCTATTGATCCTGATCATAGGTTGAAGACAGGGATCATCGAATTTGACCGCGCCCTTGGCGGAGGGCTGATACCGGGATCTATTATTTTGTTAGGCGGTGAACCCGGGATAGGAAAATCCACACTTATACTCCAGGTTGCCGGAGGGATTTCTGATCAAGGTCTGAAATCCCTCTACTTCTCCGGAGAGGAATCTCCCCAGCAGATAAAGCTGAGGGCCAAGCGTCTTTCGATCCATTCGGAAAACCTTTTTGTCGTAACAGGGAACTGCATTGAAGATCTCTTTGAAGAGATGGAGGAACTGAAACCAGATCTTTTAGTGGTTGATTCTATCCAGACGATCTATACGAACGCGCTCCCTTCCACCCCGGGGAGCGTGGGACAGCTGCGTGAGGTCTCGGCGAGGTTTCTCAGGTTTGCCAAGGAGACCAACACCCCTGTCTTTCTTGTCGGCCACGTAACCAAAGACGGCGCCATTGCCGGGCCGAAACTGCTTGAACATCTGGTGGATACCGTTCTCTATTTTGAAGGTGACAGCAGCCATGTGTTCAGGATAGTGAGGGCCGTAAAGAACCGATATGGGTCCACCAACGAGATAGGTGTATTCGAGATGAAGGAGGCAGGATTAAAGGAAGTTGGGAACCCATCCAGGATATTTCTGGAGGAGAGACCGGAAGGGGCGGCAGGTTCAGTAGTGATACCATGTCTTGAAGGAACAAGGCCTGTCCTTGTGGAAATACAGGCACTTGTGGGTGCAAGCCCATTTGGGATGCCAAGGAGGACAGCCATAGGCGTTGATCATAACCGGATATCCCTTCTTGTGGCGGTCCTGGGGAAAAGGATGGGTATAGAGATGGGAGATCAGGACATATTTGTGAATGTAGCCGGAGGTCTCAAGGTGGATGAGCCTGCTGCTGATCTCGGGATTGTTTCGGCCATGATTTCAAGCTTTTTAGACAAACCTGTAAGCCCTGATCTGGTCATCTTCGGCGAGGTCGGTCTTGCAGGTGAGGTCCGAGGAGTAAACCAGCCGGAATTGAGGATAAAGGAGGCGAAAAAGCTGGGGTTCGCCAGATGTCTCCTCTCTAAAAGCAACATGGAAAGCTGTGAGTCTGTATCTAATATGAAGTTGGTGGGGGTAGACTCGGTCAGAGGATTGATGGATGCACTATTTTAAAAAGGGTTGCTTCGCCTATTCAAGCCATCTCACTATATCGGCAAGCGGCACCCTCTTTGATCTAATATGATTGATTTTGGCATCAGGGTCTCTGTATCCCACAGCGATAGCCATAACTACCTTTTTCCCATCCGGGATATTCAATAGTTCTCTTATGTCATCACCAAAGGCTGTTATCAGGCCTATAGGACATGATCCCAGTCCAAGTGCATGGGCTGCGAGGACAAAATATCCGACAAAAATGCCGATGTCCGTCAAATGCGAGCTTGAAAACACCTGATCTATATTAATAATTACAGCCGTAGGCGCGCCGTAAAAATTACAGCTCCCCTCGTTGATAAATTTCTGAAAATGTAGGCCATCCGGGATAACGGGCAGCATACCATCAAGGAGATCCTTCTGCCTTGCAATAAAAAGTTTGGGTAAGGGGCCCTTGGCATCAGGCCCGCACGAGATGTTCTCTCTCTCATCCTTTTCAACAGTAATCTACTTAACCTTTTTCTCTCTTCACCTGAGACTACCACAAATTCCCATGGTTGAAGGTTTATCGCCGACGGCGCCCTGATTGCCAGAGACAGTAATCTTTCAAGTGCTTCTCTTTCTACAGGCTTGTCCAAAAAACTTCTAGTGCTCCTTCTGTCGCAAATAACCTTTAAGATATCCATTAGTTACCCTTTTTATCTCGATCAATTATGAAAATTTAATCCAAAATGCCTGATATTAACAAGTCAAAACTTGCAAAGTTCGATAAAATTATTTACTAAGACAGGAGGATATACCTGCCAGGTGTGCATCCGGAAATCATAAATGTTTTAAAAAAGGTTTCAGCAGTCAGAAAGAGACTATTTATGGAATTCAGGAAATATTATCATTGATCAACGAGGTCAAAACAGAACAGCCAATGGAGTCATGGGAACAGATCCTTTCAGGCAGCATAAACACACCGGAACAACTGTCTTCTCTATTCACTGAGATAGAGGAATCCGATGTACGGAAAGTGATCTCGACATATCCGATGTTGATAAATCCATATTATCTGGGGCTTATAACAGAAAAAGGGGATGCCATATACAGACAGGCCGTCCCGGATATTCGCGAAATAACCGAATCAGAAGGCTTTGTGGACCCCTTAAATGAAGAAGGTCTTTCACCTGTTCCAGGGATTACCCATAAATATCCCGATCGGGTCCTATTTCTGGTCTCCGGCCGTTGCGCCATGTACTGCAGATTCTGCAACAGAAAAAGAAAAGTGGGACGAACTTCCATGGTCACCAAAGAGACAATACTGGAGGGGATTTCCTATATTAAAGCTACTAAAGAAATCAGGGATGTCCTCCTTTCGGGTGGAGATCCTTTATTGCTCTCCGACCCCGAACTCTTCAGGATACTTGCCGAGATAAGGGCGATTCCTCATGTGGAGATCATACGCATCGGGACAAGGGTTCCATGCAGTCTTCCCCATCGTGTTACAAAACAGCTTGCAGACATGCTCAAAGGATTCCATCCGCTCTATATCAATACGCACTTTAACCATCCATCGGAGATCACCCCACAGGCAGCCTTTGCCTGTTCCATTCTGGCTGATGCCGGAATCCCCCTTGGCTGTCAGACTGTTCTTCTCAAAAGTATCAATGATGATGTGACTATCATAAGAGAATTGATGAAAAAGCTCCTTGCCATCCGTGTAAGACCCTATTACCTGTTCCAGGCCGATCTCATAAAGGGGACATCTCACTTCTGGACCGGACTGAAAAGGGGTCTTGAGATCATCTCCGGATTACAGGGGTACATTTCCGGCATGTGCATACCCCGGTTTGTGATTGATCTCCCGGACGGCGGGGGAAAGGTGCCAATCACACCTGAATATATAAAGGGAATCAAGGGAGATAAACTGGTTATAAAAAACTATCTGGGAAAAGAATTTTACTATCCTATTGTCGAAGGATAAAGGTTAAAGGACAAAGATATGATCAAAGTGACTTGTCTAGGCGGAGTAGGATCTGTAACAGGTTCCAGTTATTTAGTTGAAAGCCCTATTGGTAAAAAAGTCCTGGTCGATTGCGGGCTTTTCCAGGGAGGAAAGCAGATGGAAGATCGCAACTGGGCGGATTGGGGTTTTGTCCCCAATGAGATAAATACACTTTTCCTAACCCATGCGCACATCGACCATAGCGGTAGAATCCCCAAACTTGTAAAGGACGGTTTTAGAGGGAGGATAATTACATCCCCGCCTACGGCGGAACTTTGCGAGGTCATGCTACTTGATTCGGCCAATATCCAGGAAATGGATGCCGATTGGCAGACGAGGAAAAACAGAAGACAGTCAAAAGGTAAAATATTTCCACTTTATACCACTGCAGACGCTGAGGAGAGCCTGAAGTTGTTTTCTCCAATAGAGAGTGACAGAATAATTGATGTGGAGACTGGAATAAGGGCAAGGCTGAGAAATGCCGGTCATATTCTAGGATCATCAATCCTGGAATTATGGGTGGAAGGATCGGACGGAGAGATAAAAATAGTATTTTCAGGAGATATAGGCAGACGCAATCAACTAATTGTAAAAGATCCCCATGAGATATTCGCCGCAAATTATCTTTTTATTGAATCCACATATGGAAACCGGTTGCATCGTTCTTTTGAAGACAGCAAAAAAGAGCTTTTAGATGCTATCAACTACGCCGTATCAAACGAGGAAAAGATAATTATCCCGGCCTTCGCGGTAGAAAGGACCCAGGAGATCCTATATATCTTGGGTGAATTTTACAGAAACGGCGACCTGCCTGAGATCCCAATCTACCTTGATAGCCCCCTGGCCATTAAGGCTACCGAGATCTTCAGAAAGAATAAAAAATATTATGATGAAGAGGCCATGGCCATTGTTAATAAGGGATTTGATCCTTTTTATATGCCTAACCTGAAATTTACGCCTACTACAAAGGAATCAATGAAAATAAACGAAAGCCCGGACCCGGCCATAATCTTGGCGGGCAACGGCATGTGCACGGCCGGGAGGATCAAACATCACCTTAAACATAATCTCTGGCGGCCGGGCGCCAGTATCGTGATAGTGGGTTTTCAGGCCATGGGCACAACAGGGAGAAATATCGTTGAGGGTGCAAAGTCTGTGAGAATCTTTGGGGAGAATGTCTCAGTTAAGGCAAGGGTCTATACTATCGGTGGATTTTCAGCTCATGCTGATCAGAAGGATCTTTTAGAATGGGTCGGTAATTTTATTGAGTCAAGGCCACGCGTCTTTGTTGTCCATGGCGAACCAGCTACTAGCGAGGTTCTGGCCGATAAGATCCGTAAAGATTTCAATATGGAAGTCCATGTTCCATCATGGAGGGAAAGACTTATACTTAAACCAAAGGAGATGATGAGGGAGGCCGCATCTATCAAGGAGGAACCGCAAGATAAAGATATTTTACAGATATCATTAAATATCATTATTGATCTTGAGAGGGAGCTGGACAAATTGAGGAAACAGCTAAAAACCAATAAAGAAAGGATCAGGGAAGATTATATTGATAGACTTAAATATATTAAGGAAGAACTGCGGGATATAGAAGGCGAATAATCAAAGGTGGCTTCATCAGCTGACACCCCAATCTTTTCATACCCCAGGAGATGTAATGTAACTCCATATATTGCTCTTTTCCATTGTCGATTAATGGAAGTACCCATGCTTTTTAGCAAACGGCTTGACTTCTGAAATGGAAATCCTTTATATCAAGCCATCAAGAGAAAAGACTGATCGATGGCAATATTTTATTCGGTCTGAAAGACGGTTATTCTATATAGAATAAGGAAGATCTGTTGAAATCTCGAAAAAAAATTAAGTCCACGTTGGAGTATCTGAGAAAACTGTTTATTATGCCGGACTCACCGGACAAGTTTGTCGAGTTCGGACATGAGCTCCTCGAGTTAATCCACGATTTTTTTCAGGAAAAAGGGGGCATACACAGCAGCGCCACTCTTCCCGAACTCAGTGAGATCTTTAACCAGACTTCTATCCCCGACAGCCCTCTCCTGATAAAGGATGTCCTGTCCGAGATCAAGTTAAAGATTATAAAGCATTCCGTCAAAGTAGAGAGCCCATACTACATAGGTCATATGACCAGCGCCATCCCCTATTTTATGATCCTTATCGAGATGATTATCGCGGCCCTGAACCAGAACCAGGTTAAGATAGAAACGGCAAAGGCGTCCAGCTTTGTTGAAAGAGAGTTGGTAGCCTGGCTTCACAATCTGATTTTTGACAGAAAGAGCAGTTTTTACGAGAAGAATATCCACAATCCCCGCATCGCTCTGGGCAACGTCACTTCCGGAGGGACTCTTTCCAATATTACGGCACTTATGGTAGCCAGGGAAAAGGCATTTCCCCCTGAAGGGGATTTTCCTGGCCTCCGCATGACAGGCAGTGACAGGGCGCTCAGTCATTATGGATATTCAAGGGGTGTGGTCATCGTTTCAACCAGAGGTCATTATTCCATAACCAAGGCGGTCAATCTGCTGGGTATGGGAGAATCAAATGTCATTAACATCCCTGTTGATGGAAACAATCATATCGACATTAAAAAACTCCGCCGAAAGATAAAAAGCCTCCAGGAAGATTCCACTGATGGAAAGACCAAGATTATTGCCATTGTCGGCATAGCTGGCACGACTGAAACAGGTAATATAGATGATCTTGCGGCCCTTGGTGAGATAGCCAGGGAAACAGGGGCCCATTTTCACGTGGATGCCTGCTGGGGCGGTCCGGCCCTGCTTGTGGATGAATATCGCCCCATGTTTAAGGGCATCGAGATGGCCGATTCAGTTTCCATTGATGCCCATAAATTGTTTTTTTGCCCTATAAGCATGGGGATGGTTATCTTTAAGAGCGAAAAGGATCTCAATCTTATTAAACATTCATCCCATTATATTATCCGAAAACATTCAGTTGATACGGGGCGTTTTACCCTTGAAGGCTCCCGGCCTTTCGCGTGTCTCAAACCATGGGCGGCCTTGAAGATCATCGGAAGGAAGGGATATGGGCTTTTATTCCAGCATGCCAGGGAATCCACCAATTATTTAAGAAGCATCCTTGACCACTGTGGAAATTTTGAGGTCTTGAACATGCCGGAGTTGTTTATTCTCATCTATCGGTTCATACCGGAAGCTGCAAGGGAACAGATATCCATATGGGAAGGGATCTCGGCATACTCAAATAGGGGAAAGGCCAGAGAGGCCAAGAAGAAGATCAGGAATATAAACCGGCTTATCAATGGATTAAACGTCAAGTTACATCGGGAATTAAGGAGGGATGATACCACCTTTGTTTCCAGAACCACTCTTGAATCCACGCGGTATCGACCCCAGAATATAGTGGTTTTAAGGGCGGTACTGATCAATCCGCTGACAGACAAAAAGGTGCTCGATGAGATTGTAGAGACCCAAAACCGCATCGGACTCCAGATATGGCGGGAATTTAAATCCGCATATATAAGAATTAGAGACGAATCCCCTTAATGGATCAATATACTATCTATAGTGAATGACTTAAATAACTGAACAACTTCACCATTGTCATTCCTATATATGTCCGGCGGGGGTCTCTTTTCAGAGGCGAAAATATAATTTGCAAGGAATCAGCATAAGGATGTCGTCAGGCGGGCGGCGAAGTTCCGGGTAGATAGCTACTCTTAGTTACTGGTTAATTTGCTGGAAGCCATCCGCCCGCCTTTGCTACGAGTTAGGCAAAATATCGGGCACTGTACGATTTCGCCTCTGAAAAGAGACCCCTGCCGGACATCTGTATAGCTGCTTTCACAAATATAAGGCTATTTAATAAGTAATGAGTCGATCACCTGGCGGAACTCCTTGGCTTCGCCAGGGAGGTCGTCCTGATACTCATAGCCGGTACCAATCCGTTCATACTTGCAGCCGAAGTTGAAGTAAGGCACATCTCCTTCCGGGTTCCTGCGCTGGAATATTTCGAGATGACTCTGAGGTATCTCGGTCTCAACAGCGGCTGTCAGAAAGTCGTCCTTACTGTATATTTCATAGTGATGGGCTTCGATAAGACCCTTGTCAACATATTCCATGACTGTGCTCTCGAAGGTGTCTCCTACCCATATGCAATGCGAGCACCCTGACGCGGTAAAGAGGATGATGAGAGGAAGGCCCCTATCGTTTGTGCAGATGTCTTTGCCGGTATCCTTGAATGTCTGGAATTTCATGTCGGATGAACCGGTATTTCCGATCACTGCCGATTCTTGGGCCTCAGCTTCCACAGGTACTGGGGCTTTGTTGCTCTCGATGGCATATATTTTTATGTTTGCCTTTGTTCGTAATTCTGCAGAATAGGTGCGTAATTCAGACTGGATGCGTTCGACTTTAAGATTTTTCTTTATTGATCCCCTGGCCTCCTCAAAGGTGGTCACGTGTGCCCCCTTCTTATCGGTCACATATATAATGTGATAACCGAAGTCTGTCTCGATAATATCAGATATATCACCGACACCAAGATTGAAAACAGCATCTTCAAAAGTCGGCACCGCCATGCCCTTATAAATATAACCCAGATCCCCGCCATCTGGGGCTGTCGTATCCATGGAGTACTGTCTGGCGAGATCTGCGAAGTTTTCCGGTGTCGCAAGGGTTCGTACATGCTCTGCCAATTCCTTTGCTTCCTGCCGTGTCAGGTCGCTATGGCAGCCCAGGCTCTCGTTATGACAGATGAGGATATGACTTGCTGTGACCCTATCATGAATATCAAAGTATTCAGGTTTGCTATTATAGAACTCCCGTGCTTCTTCATCTGAGATCTCTATGTCCCCGAATTTTTTGTCGATTAGGAGCTTGATGATAAGGTTTTTCTCGAAGAAGCGGTCGGCATCCTCTATGCTAAGGCCGGCCTTGCGCAGGTTGCTTGACAATGTATCTTCTGTTTGACCAGTCTCGCTAAGGTAAATTTCCTTATATTGATCAACCTCATCAGGCCCAGCCGCCGCAATGCCCATCTTGCTTGCATCCTGGAGCAGGAGTATCTCAAAGATATATTGGTCGAGGTATGACTCGATTCTTATCTGCTGCCTGTAATCTTCAGAATAGCCTGATATTGCGAAAAAAAGATTATATTGCTTCAACAGTTCCTCATCTGTGAGAGACTCAGCATTAATCTCAGCCACGATATTGGTCTTATCAGATTGATCTTTTGAAGCGTCACCCTTATCTTTTCCATTAATGTACACAAACACCAGGCCGCGTGGTGGAATAATACCACCTTCGAGGCGCTGAATTATAATCTCTTGTGTTTGTTGAGTGATAATGTAATCCGCGCCCGCTGTGTACATGACAGCCTTGTTTTTTGAATCGTAAAGATAGATATTCTTCGTGTCAAAACTTCCTTGGATGCTGATGGTGTTGTCTGTGTTAAATGCGATTTCCTGCTCAATGATGAACGGATAAGCCGCTGTTCCCCAGAATAGGATGAATATGATTATTACTGTGACAACAGTCGCAATAATGATATCATATATCGTTCTTCTTTTTGAAATCTTCATCACAGTAGAGTGCTGATTCTGCAGTTATGGAATCATTTTTTCTTGATATTGATCTGCCAATGAAGTCCCCTTCAGCGCATAGAATTTTAATTGATGATTAACACATCATAATCATTAAATAATGGTTTCTTTATAATAATTTTTTAGGAGGACAAATAGATCGAAATAAAATGACAATAATTATTAAAGGCTTTCTTATTAAAAAAAATCTTGAAAAGCTATTTATTATGAAAATAAGTTTTTTAAAATCCTTTTAACAAATATTTATATTGGGATACAGTATTCTCTAGTTAGGATTTTGAAGCTTATATTGATTCGATGTCCTATGGAGATCTCTTTTCGAAGGCGAAATCGTTATTTTCCCGGGATTTTACATAACGCATAGCAAGGCGGAGGGGTGCGGTGGATTTTGTTTGGTGTCCGGTCTTGAAATCTTCAAAAGAATATGATTTAAAATATCTTTATTTAAACAAGATACTGTAGTTGTCATCTATACCGGTGAAAATGGATGTATAAATGTCTTAGCTAAAATTATTAACCCAAGAAAGGAGAAAGGATGTCTGATCAGGAAGTTCCGGAATTTTTTAACGCTACTGACTATTTTATAGACCGAAATATACGTCAGGGAAGAGGTCATAAGGTAGCAATATATACGGATTACAGAAATTATACCTATAATAATCTCCAGAAGATGATTAACAAAACGGCTAATGGAATGCGCGATTTGGGCGTTCGAGTAGAAGATAAGATTATATTATTGATGCTCGATATACCTCAATTCTATGCCATGTTCTGGGGATCCATTCGAATCGGGGCCATCCCCATCCCCGTGAATACAATGTTGACCTCGAGCGATTATGAATTTTATCTGAATGACAGCAGGTCCCGCGTGCTTGCCGTTTCCGAAGAACTTCTGCCTGTGATCAATAATATTAAGGGAGATCTCCCGTACCTCCGTGATATTGTGGTGATATCAGAAATTGAGGGCGCAAGGATACCCTTCAAACAGAAGTATAAACGCGCCCCTTCAGACATAAAGACCGGTTTCACGACAAAAGATGACGTCGGTTTCTGGCTTTACAGCTCAGGATCCACAGGTTCACCAAAGGGAGCAATTCATTCTCAGTATGATATGGTGGTGACGTCCGAGGCCTATGCTAAAAATATCCTCGGCATCAATGAGGAGGACATTATCTTTTCAGGGGCCCGCATGTTTTTTGCCTATGGACTGGGGAACAGCGTCTATTTCCCTATGTATGCGGGATGTTCCGTGGTGCTGAACTCACTGCCTCCAAAGCCGGAGGGTGTATTACAATATATGGAAAAGTATCGCCCCACTATATTTTTCGGAATCCCCACCCTTTACGGGCAGATCCTGGAATATCAAAATCATCTGGACCAGGGGAAGGGCAAGGTCTCTGATCCTAACGCTGAACATGCCTTCTCCTCGGTAAGGATATGTGTGTCAGCTGGTGAGGCCCTGCCGACGGATATCTATCATCGATGGAAAAATCGTTACGGTATTGATATCCTTGATGGACTAGGTTCAACGGAGATGGGGCATATATTTCTGTCCAATCGTCCCGGAGAAGTAAAGCCTGGTTCTACCGGTAAATCGGTACCCGGATACGATCTGAAATTAGTGGATGATGAAGGGGACGAGGTGCCCCAGGGAAAAACAGGGACTTTAATGGTTAAAGGGGAGAGCGCCGCCCAGATGTACTGGCGGAAAAGAGATAAGTCCCGAAAGACCATGGTTGGTGAATGGATAAATACCGGTGATAAATACTATGTTGACAAAGAGGGTTACTACTGGTGTGCCGGCCGATCGGACGATATGCTCAAGGTCGGTGGCATATGGGTTTCTCCCCTTGAGGTTGAAAATTGTTTGATGGAACACCCCGCTGTATTGGAAGTGGCGGTTGTGGGTCAGGAGGATTCCAAAGGTCTGACAAAACCGAAGGCGTATATTATCCTCCGGGATGGATTTGAACCAGCAGATGATCTGGCAGAGGAATTGAAGAAATGGGTCCTTGACAGACTTGCCAAATACAAATACCCGCGTTGGATTGAGTTCATAAAGGAACTGCCCAAAAGCTCGACGGGCAAGATTCAGCGTTTTAGACTTCGTTCAAAATGATAATTTTTTATTGATAACTATCTTTCCAGCCAATGACATGGATAAAAAAGATATTGGAAAAATTTGGTATTGAATAAGCCGGATATAGTGTATAAATAAACTCTAATTTTTTTATTCAGGAATTATTAAATAACCCCTTACATGTAGGTTTAAGGCTTTTTTATTCCTAATAAAATACTGGAAATGATTAACGGAGGATATTAGGAGGATAAAGATGTTGCTTATTGAAGATTTACGAGTTGAACTCGCGGATAGGATTATATTGCAGCATATTGATCTCGAGATAAAACAGGGCGAGACGCATGTGTTATTCGGCCCGAACGGATCAGGGAAGACATCTCTTTTGATGACCATTATGGGCTATCCTCAGTACAGGGTCCTGTCAGGCAAGATTATGTTCAAGGGTGAGGACATCACCCATATGCCAATAAATGAAAGGTCCCAATTGGGCATCGGTATGTCCTACCAGAGACCGCCGACCATACACGGACTTAAGACACGACAGATGGTTAATTTATGTGCAAAAGAGAAGATTGATGAAGAAGAACTGGCCGGGCCGCGTGAATTTCAGGGAGTTTCTGGAAAGGGATGTTAATGCCGGCTTTTCAGGCGGAGAGATCAAACGCTCGGAACTGCTACAACTGATGGCCCAGAACCCGGATCTCATGCTCTTTGATGAACCTGAATCAGGGGTGGATATGGAGAACATATCCCTGGTCGGCAGGACTATTGCCGCGCTGCTCCAGAGAAACGGTTTTTACAATGAAGGGAAATCAAAATTACAGACAAAGCTTGAGAGGGAAAAGATGGGGCTTATTATAACCCATACCGGATTTATCCTTGACTATGTCACCGCTGATAAGGGGCAGGTGCTCTTTGACGGCAAGCTTAGCAGTGTGGAGAATCCCCGCGAGATATTAAAATGTATAGGTGAATCAGGATATGAGGAGTGTGTGCGATGTATGACAGGATGCAATTAAAGGAAAAGGCGGAAAAGGCCAGGGATAAAAAGGCGGCAATAGGCCCGGATATAAATCTTGATGAATTTGACGATGCGCCTGTACCACACGCCTATCTTGCGGACGAGGATATGTGCGCACTCCCTGAATCGGATCAGAAACGTCTTATCATGGCAGGAATGGACGTTACTCAAAAGGATAGAGGAGGGACATATTTTCAGAAAGACACGGAAGTCATCCATTGCCATTCACAGCAGGAGGGGATTGAAGTTATCCCCATAAAAAAGGCGCTGGAGAAGCATGACTGGGTGGAGGAATATTACTGGAAACTTGTCGCCGTTGACGCTGATAAGTACACAGCCGCAGCGGAACTGGGCCTGCATGACGGCTATGTGATCCGTGCCCTTCCGGGAAGCAAATCCATTTATCCTGTCCAGGCGTGTCTCTATCTGGATAAGGACGGCCTGCAACAGAATGTGCATAACCTCATAATCGCCGAGGAGGGCTCAGAGCTTCATATTATCACCGGTTGCTCCAGTTCACCCCATATGAAGAGAGGGATCCATGTGGGAATCTCGGAATTTTTCATTAAAAAGAACGCTAAACTGACCTTTACCATGATCCATAACTGGGCCGAGGATATGGTAGTTAGGCCACGTTCAGTGGCCAGGGTGGAAGAAGGCGGGCTTTTCTTAAATAACTATATCTGCATGAAGCCTGTCAGGTCTTTGCAGATGTATCCGACCAGCCATCTTGTGGGCAAGGATGCTGTTGCGAGATTTTACAGCATAATAGTCGGCAGCCCTGGATCCGAATACGACCTTGGAGGGAGGATATTTCTTAAGAAACCGGGCAACA
>CAVZMS010000069.1:0-8975 GCA_963776085.1 uncultured delta proteobacterium | reverse complement strand
CGACCCTGTCTTTACGAACCATCCAGCGCAGGAAAAGATTCATCCTCTTGCAGGCGCTCCCCCTTTCAGGCGACGGCAGGAGGCTGTTTCCATTCTCCGACGTGGTGAAATTAAGTTCGTTAACAAAGGTTGAAAGGGCAGGGATTATCGTTTCGTCGTTATTATTAAAACCGGCCAGGAAACAGTCATAAAGGGAGCCGTATTGTTCTATCACCCGTTTCGCACCCAGCAACATGTATGCCATCTCATCTCCGGTGGTAAATCGGTGTCTGAAGCCGGAGAAGCAGGCAAACAGGTCTTTTTGGGAGGAGTCCAGAAGAAACGATCGGGGAGAATGATGCATCCTTTCAAGTATAGATGACACGCTCTTCAGTATCTGTATCACCCTCCCATAGGCAAGAGATGATGCGATAAGACCTACCAGCTCTCTTTCGGCCAGGTCGGGATAGTCATACAGAAATTCCAGCGGATCAGGGTGCACGAATTTCCTATGGTTGTATTGGTCATATAATGTATCTAGTTTTCTTTGGTTATTAACATCATCAATGAAGAGATCAAGAATTTATAAGACGCATGTCATTCCGGCGAAAGCCGGAATTTCATTATAGATTGTCCTAGAGGGCGGATAAGAGTCAAGTCCGGTACGAAAAATGAAGCATGATTTTTAAATGCGGGGAATTTATCGAAATCTCTTCCTACACGATATGACCTTCCTATTGATTATCTGGCTTCTGGCTCCTGAACTCCTCCCTGAACCCTCGAACCCTTTCTTTTATGTTTCACAATTGCCGTCCGAATTCAATCCCTTGTTTGTTAACGCTGATTCCCATGTCCTGCTGTATCATATCATGGTTTGTTTCCGTAAACGGGAGAAAGACAAGGACAGATACTCTTTATCTCAAACCTTATCTGCGGCAGAAGAGGCAGGACGTTTTGTTTATATATCGTGGAATTGGCCAGGATGATCTTTAAGGCCTGAACAGCCTCGCTGCGCGGAGCGTAACGGGATAGATCCTTTTCCCGGAGATCGTTTCTTCCTCTTGAAAACGCCTCTGTGATACGGTGAGCTGTCTTGAGAGGTTTAAAAAGAGTTTCGGCCTGATCTTGAAGGCAGGGGACCAGTAACTCATAACCTCCTTTCCCGATTCGTCGTCGATCACTCTCGGCTGATTGGTAATCCTGATAAAATCCGAGAAAGATCCTATCTCAATCCCTTTCGCCCTGGCAGATATCTTCCAGAAAGGCAGATATAACCTGTCTTTATCCTGCCCGGCAGCTACTGAGAGGGTCACACGGACAAACCTGCCTTCCACGACCTCCCAGGCGGAATGGCAGTTGCTGCATATCATAACAACGCTGTCTCTTTCACCTTCCAGGGTCCACCCGCATTGAGGGCAGAGGGTGGGAATAAACTCCATCTTCCACCGTGAATTTTTCGTTATTAGGGGTTCAAGGTCATCATGGCCCCTGGGAAGTGTCGCGATGGGCCTGTTGAGCACCCCGTCAAAGAGCCTGTCTCCCTCAATATACATCGGGAGATAGATGAGACTCATGGTCTCTCCTATGAATGCCCTGTGCAGGATCTGTTCCCCGGAACTCCCGGAGGTTAACTTGCCTGCCTTGGTCAGTATATCCGTCGGTTTGAGGGAAAACTTTAGAAATGAGCCCTGTGTCTCGGGGGTGACGAACCTCATCTTCATGGCCTGAGGCCTGAGTCCCAATGAAACAGGGATATTATCGAGCTCCAGCCCCAGATGAGTGATGTCGATTATACGATGTCCTATGGTAAGTCCTTTGCAGAAATAGACAGTCCCCTTGAAACGGAGATAAGGGGCGTAGATGATATCCTTTTCAGGGCTAATATTGGGAAGTTGATAGCGGTAATAGTCCTTGGCGAAAAGATAACTCTTTACATCGCAGTATGGACAACGAAGGAGGCGGTCTGTTTCATCAAGTTCAACAGGCCCTCCGCACTGGGGGCAATCCTGCTCGATCGTAAAGCCCATTCTAGCCTATCTTTTCTCCGCATTGATTGCAGAAAGAGGCGCCCGCTATATTTTCGGCCTTACATTTGGGACAAGACGCGGGTACGGGCTTTTCATCTGCCGGATGACCGCATTTGGGACAAAACCTGGCATTGGGAGGCAGGTTTTTCCCGCAATTGACGCACTGGCCAAAGATAAGTTGTTGATGCCCGCAATGGGGACAGAATCTTGACTCCTTTGAAATAACGTTTCCGCAGTCCTGGCAATTGATCTCCTGTGGCGGAGGTGCGCCGCTTCCTGTCCGTGGCTTCAACGTTTCGGCGAACATGGCCGGCATCATGAATCCCAGACCCATCCCAAGGCCCGAACCGGCATCTCCCGATGATTCAGCGGCCTTTTCCATGGCCATGGCCGCCTTCATCTTGACAAGTTTGTCCAGGTCCTGGATCACGTTTATGCGGCTTTTGTCGTCAATGGCCTTTTGCACCTCTTCAGGAGGGGTAATGGATGTGATATACAGCTGATTCAGGGCGAGGCCGAAACGGCTGAAATCCTCCCTCAGACGCATCTGAAGACCGTCGGACAGGTCATCGTACTGGCCTGCGAGATTCAGGATACTATCCAGCTTTTCACCAAGGTGGTCATTGAACCGGGAGACAATGACGCGCTTGAGATACTCCTCGATCTCCTTTGTAGTGAATATGCCCATTGTGCCGACCAGGCTGTTTATAAAGAGTACCGGCTGGAGAATCCGGATGTTGAAGACACCGTAGGCCCTCAGCCGGATAAGGCCGAGTTCAGAGTCCTTGAAGGCCACCGGGTCCATGGTGCCCCACTTCAGGTTGGGGAAGACCTTCATGTTAGCCATGTATACCTCCGCGCGGAGAGGACTGGTCATGGCCCATGGTGCGGCAAGGATCTTGGTCAGGACAGGGATATTGCCGGTCTTCAGGGTATGGCGGCCGGCGCCGAATGCGTCGACGGCCTTTCCTTTATAGAATAACACGCCTGCCTGACTCTCTCTGACAATAAGCTGGGCCCCGAACTTGATCTCGCCAGAGCCTTTTTCAGGGATCCTGTGAACCAGCTCTTGTCCTGTCTCATCGAACCACTCTATTACCTCTAAAAAGATGATATTATCTTTGCCCATATTATCCCTCCATTTTTCCCGATCATTTCCTCTCTTCTATAGGGGTATAACTTTTCTCTTTTAACCCGGTGTAGATCTGTCTGGGCCGGTGGAGCTTCCACCCGGGGTCTTCCATGCTCTCTTTCCATTGGCTTATCCAGCCCGGGAGGCGCCCTATGGCGAACATGACCGTGAACATATTGAGCGGGATGCCTATGGCCCTTAGCACGATCCCGGAGTAAAAATCCAGATTGGGGTAGAGGTGATGATCAATAAAATAGGGGTCCTTCCCTGCCGCCTCCTCCAGTTCTATGGCAATGTCCATGAGGGGATCATGGAGTTCCAGTTTTTCAAGTATCTTGTGACACCACTTTTTCATGATAACGGCCCTTGGATCATATGTCTTATAGACCCTGTGCCCGAAACCCATGAGCCTGAAAGGATCATCTTTCTTCTTTGCCCTTTCCATGAAGGGCTTAATATCGCCGCCGCTTTCCTGTATCTTGGTCAGCATCTCGATAACAGACTGATTGGCCCCCCCGTGCAGAGGTCCCCAAAGGGCGCATATGCCGGCCGAGATGGCGGCATAGAGGTTAACCCTCGCGCTTCCTACCAGGCGGACTGCGGCAGTGGAGCAGTTCTGTTCGTGGTCAGCGTGGAGTATCCAGAATACGTTAAGGGCCCTGACAAAATCTTCATCGACCTTGTACGGCCTAACAGGGGTGTCAAACATCATGTTGAGAAAATTGGCCGCGTATGTAAATTCCTGCCTCGGGTAAACCACTATGTGTCCCCTTGAGATCCTGTATGACATTGCCGCCATGGTCCTGACCTTGGATAGGAGCCGGGTGACAGTGATGTTTATCTCTTCTTCCTCCGATCGTTCAGGTATCTCAGGATAGAAGGCCCTCAGCGCGTTGACCATGGAGGAGAGTATTCCCATGGGATGGGACCCTCTGGGGAAATTGGCAAAGAAATGCCTCATGTCCTCGTGAACAAGGGAATGGTCGTTTAATAATACTGAAAAACGGCTTAATTCCTTTCTGGTCGGGAGCCTCCCGTTAATCAGGAGGAATGCCGTTTCAACAAATGTGGAGTGTTCCGCCAGTTGTTCTATTGGAATGCCCCTGTATCGGAGGATGCCCTTCTCGCCGTCCATAAAGGTGATGGAGCTCATACAGCTCCCCGTATTGGCAAAGCCGGGATCAAATGTTATCAAGCCTGTCTCCTGCCGTAATCCGGAGATATCTATGGCGGTTTCTCCTTCAGTCCCCTTAATTAAGGGCAACTCAAAACTCTTCCCGTCAATAATCAGTTTTGCCTTTGTTTCCATGTCTTTCACCTCAAAGAGAATAAATAAAAGGTTGTTTAGGCTGTAGGCTGTTAGCAAGATCATATATATAAATGATTTAAACCTAAAAGTCTTCAGCCTTCAGTCTAAATACCTAAGTAGTTAATCGTAATCTAACATCAATGAGTCCCAAAGTAAAGAATCCTGGTGAATCAAGGAGATCTCGATTGTATCAGGGTGTAAATGAGGAGGTAACGCAAATAATCTTGACATGAAAGGCCGCACTCTTTATCCTTCAGATAAAAGAAGTGGTCAAGGATTAAGGACAAAGGAGCCAGAAGTCAGGAGTCAGTAGCCAGAATTATTCGCCATGCGCTTTGTGTTATATGCTATTCTCTTAATCCCTTGACCCCTCTAATCCTCGGTTACGTGTTCCGGCATGAAAAATCAGTCGATTTCAAGCAACAAATCTTGGAATAAATCGTATTATAGATAGAGATTGTTTTGTTGGGAGAAGGATTAAATTAAAAGGAGGACCATTAATATGTACTGTAGAAATTGCGGGAAGGAAGTAGCGGATCAGGCCATTATGTGTATAGCTTGCGGTGTTCCGCCAAGAAATGGAAAAAAGTTTTGTTATAATTGCGGACAAGCAACGGATCCCAATGCCGAGTTATGCACCAAATGCGGGGTGCGGCTTGCAATCGGGGTCTCTCAAGAGACTGCTAAATCAAAGGTGGCGGCCGGTGTCTTGGGAATCGTTCTTGGCTGGTGTGGGGTTCACCGGTTTTATTTAGGCTTTGTCGCGATAGGTATCGCCCAGATAGCAGTAACGCTTGTTACGTGTGGACTTGGGGGTATCTGGGGATTTATAGAAGGGATCCTTATCCTTACAGGCTCAATTGACAAAGATGCCAAAGGACGGCCGCTGAAGGACTAAGCAGTTTGATGTCGGTTAACATTCTCAAATTATTATGCATAGGCCGAATATTCTTCTTTGCCTGTGTCCTTATCTTCTTATCCATAATTCCGACCGGGTTCATAGAACATGGCCCGACTATCTGTGTCTTTAAGAACCTCCTTGGGGTAGAATGCCCTGGATGCGGGATGACCAGGGCCTTCTCGTGCATCCTGCACGGCGACCTTGTTGCCGCCATCTCCTACAACAGGGTGGTGGTGATTGTCTTTCCGCTTTTTTGTCTTATCCTTCTCAAAGACATCGTTTCTATTTTCATGCATGGGCAACAAAGGCCCATTGAAAATAGAAAGACCTCAGCATATTATTACATCAAAGGGTAAAATCTCCGGTTGACTTATGTTTATAAACTCAGGGCCATAGGAATAGATCTGGAAAAGAGGGGAAAAGTGTCGCGGTAGGGAGGCTCCTCACAGGGGACCCCTGCGCAGATCCGGATGTTATTAGCAGGAGGTTTCTTCTCAACATTTAAACATATCAATATGTAGCAGCGCGATTAGGGCGGCACATCATTAAGAGATTGGGAAAATAAGAGAGAAAAAAAAGGGGTTAGTGTCTTTCATCAACCCGCTCTTGTATTGCCTCCCATATATCAATCAAACCCAACCGTTTTGCCCACTCCGAGATATAGTTCCGATCTACCGCTTCATTGCTGATTTTTAAGATGCCAGCAATATCACGAAGATGTTTTTCTGAACCTCCCTCGCGATAGTATTCCATTTTCTTGATAATCACGTCCTCCGGAGCGGCGAAGTTTGCAAGATAAAGCTCTGAAGGCCGGATGCGCTTCATTCTATTGAACCGGCTATTGTCAAAGGGGGTATCTTTTCTTATCATGACATCCACCTTGAGACCCGAGGCAGGGTGAATAATATTGAACTGTCCGTGACGCTGAACAACAAGATGAAAACGGTGCTCTGGAACCTGCGCGACAAGAACGTCGGCGTGCTCGGGCTCGCGTTCAAGCCCAACACCGACGACATGCGGCTTCGCGCCGTCCATCGACATCATCAACGGGCTCGTGCGCGAGGGCGCGAAGGTCAGGGCGTTTGACCCGCAGTCGATGGAGCGGGCGAAGCAGCTGCTGCCCGGCATCACCTACTGCGACGCGCGCCGAGGACGTAGCCGACGAGGCCGACCTGCTCGCGATCATCACCGAGTGGCCCGAGTTCAAGCAAGCTCGACCTCGTCGCGCTCAAGCAGCGGATGCGGCTGCCGATCATCTGCGACGGCCGCAACCTCTTCGACCGCGACCGAGGTGGAGAAGCTCGGGTTCACCTACATCGGGGTCGGCCGGTGAGGGCGCTGGTCGCCGGCGGGGCCGGGTTCATCGGCTCGCATCTCTGCGACTACCTGCTCGGACGCGGCTCAAGGTCGTCTGCCTCGACAACCTCGTCACCGGCTCGCAGCAGCAACATCGCGCCACCTGCTCAGGCCACGCGCGGGTTCCGCTTCATCGCGCCGACGTCACGACTCCGCGTGCACGTCGTGAGCGCGGCGCTCGACGTCGTCTTCAACCTCGCCTCGCCCGGCCTCGCCCAAGGACTACCTGGCGCTGCCGCTCGAGACGCTCGCGGTCGGCTCACCGGCACGCGCAACCTGCTGGACTGGCGCTCGCCGAAGAGCGCCGTGTTCGTCCTGGCCTCGACCTCGCGAGGTCTACGGCGACCCGCTGGTCCACCCGCAGCCGGAGACCTACTGGGGCAACGTCAACCCGGTCGGCCCGCGCGTCGGTCTACGACGAGGCCAAGCGCTTCGCCGAGGCGCTGCCATGGCCTACCACCGCGACACGGCCTCGACCACGCGCATCGCCCGCATCTTCAACACCTACGGCCCGCGGATGAAGCTCGACGACGGCCGGGTGGTGCCGACTTCGTCGACCAGGCGCTTGACCGGCAAGCCGCTGACCGTGTTCGGCGACCGCACGCCAGACCCGCAGCTTCTGCTACGTCTCCGACATGGTCGAGGGGCTGTATCGTCTCGCCGCCTGCGCAGACCCGATGCCGGTGAACCTCGGCAACCCGCGCGAGTTCACGATGCTGCGCTTCGCACGACTGGTGCAGGCTGACCGGCTCGGGGAGCCCGGTCACGTTCCGAGCCGCTGCCCGAAGACGACCCGAAGCGCCGCCGACCGGACATCAGCCGCGCCGCCCGGCTGCTTGGCTGGCGACCGAAGGTCCAACTGGAACAGGGACTCAAGCTCACCATCGATTCGTTCCGGGCATCGGCGGATTCGTACATCGGCGGATTCGTACAACGTTGAACGAACGACTGAACGTTGAACCGCAGTCGGCATCGGCCTCGTCGGCCTTGGCCGCTGGGGCGGGAACTACGTGAAGACCCTGCTGGCTCTGCCCGAGTGCCGGCTCGTGGCTTGTGCCGATGCTGATGCCGGGGCCCGCGCCCGGGTTGCGCGAGAGACCGACGCAAGGGTGCGCGAGACAATTGACGAACTGCTGTCCGACCCCGAAGTCGCGGCGGTCGTGGTTGCCACGCCGGACAGCACTCATTTCCGGCTCGCTGCCGCTGCGCTGGCCGGCGGCCGGGACGTGCTGGTAGAGAAACCCATGACGCTCGCCGCGTCCGAGGCCGAGTCGCTCGTCCGCCTGGCTTTAGGCGGCGAACGCGTGCTCGCAGTCGGCCATACCGGGGTCTATGCCGCAGACATCGAATCGCTAAGGCCGACATGACAGAGATGTCGCCGGACGCCGCGCTCGCCGCCTCGGCCGAACGGACTTCGCTAGGCCCGGGGCGCCAGCCGATACTCGACACTCGGCAGTCGCCACTCGGCAATCCTCTACGACCTGTGCCCGCACGACATTGCCATGGCCGTCCTCCTCTTCGGCACGCCGGCCGCTGCCCGCGCCAAGGCAGACGGGAGCACGGTGGAATACGAAGTCCGTTTCTCGGGCGGCACGTTGCTTAGCGGGCGGGCCGAATGGCGCGAGCCGCCGCACACCCGTCGGTTCCAGCTCGTCCACGGAAGACCCTGGACTCTGGACTCTGGACTCGGGACTCTGGACTCCGGACTCGCCTCTCGCCCCTCGCCCCGGGCCCTCTCGACTCCCCAACGTCCGCGCTACGCCGCTCGGCCGCCAGTGTGCTGACTTCATCCAATGCTGCCGCACTCGACGGCAACCGCTCAGCGACGGCACCGTTGGCCTGATTGTGGCCCATTGCCTTGCGGCGCTGTCCGCATCGACCGCCGACGGCAACGCGTGGGTCAGGCTTGCCGAGTCCAAAGTACAAAGGACAAAGTACAAAGGACAAAGCAAGTGGGAAAGTATGAAGGCCGAACTCGACTCGGCCTTTCCACTTTGTCCTTTCCTGTTGCTTTGTCCTTTGTCCTTACTACTTCGTCCTTTTGGCGGCATGACTTTGAGCGTCGTGATTCCCGTCTACAATGAGAGAAAACTCGGTCACGGCGCTTGTCGAAACGGTAAGGCAGTGCCCGTGGAGAAGGAGATAGTCGCGGTGGATGACCACTCACGCGACGGAACCCTGGCGGCTTTGAACCGGATTGAAGGAATCCGGGTCATCTCGCACCCGGTCAACCGCGGCAAGGGCGCAGCAGTGCGGGCCAGGGCCTGGCCC
>CAVZMS010000068.1:0-43620 GCA_963776085.1 uncultured delta proteobacterium | reverse complement strand
GTACTCCACTTCCGGATTTTGATACAGAATTAAAAGGCGCATTTGAAAAGAAAAATCCCCATATATTCATAGCCGATTCAATTGAAGGATTGGCCGAACAAATAGATGTAAATCCGACAGTTCTAAAAGCCACTATTGATGAATATAACACTTTTTGTCAGCAGGGCCATGATGATCTGTTTGCCAAGGATCGTCAATATCTCAGGCCGATAAAAGAGCCGAAATTCTATGCAATGCGATGTGTCACAATGACCCTGGGTACTTTGGGAGGAATTAATATCAATCATAACACTGAGGTATTAGATAAGGAAAATAACATTATTCCCGGACTTTATGCGGCAGGGAATGATGCCAGCGGTATGTTTGGCGACAGCTATAATATTTATTTATCAGGCGGGACACTCGGTTTCGCGGTTAATTCCGGTCGTATAGCAGGGAAGAATGCCTTAAAGTATATCGGCATATAGATCCGGGAGGTTACTGAATAGAGGGTATGGTTTTAACTGACTTAACATAATAATTAGTAACGTTCAAAAGTATATGCACGATCATAATATCCGATCATGCGAATCTTCTCAAGAGGATATCTATAGGCTTCATTGCCGGTGGTCTGATTTTTAAGGGTTTGATATACTATTTGCCGATAATAATGGGATATTCTGCATAGTCCTCGGGGCGTAAACCCTTAAAATTCAGCCCACTGCCAGCCTTGGGTCGGATCTCTTTTGAGATATCCTCTTGATAAGATTCGGCATGATCTACAATTATAAATTTTGAACTTACAATAATTGAGAAACTAAAGGAGGTCTTTTCGAATATGAGTAATGCATTAAGCGGAAAAGTAGCATTAGTAACAGGCGCGGGAGCGAAAAGAGGTTTCGGCAGGGCAATCGCCTTAAGGCTTGCCAAAGAGGGCGCAGATGTGGTTGTGCTCGATAAATTCGCAGCACCAAAAAGCGCATGGGCCGGAGATGAGGACTGGAAGGGTCTTGATGAAGTTGTTAAGGAGATTGAAGCTATGGGCCGCAAGGGCCTTGCGGTTGTAGCAGGTATCGAAAACACAGCTGAGGTTGAAGCAGCTGTCAAAAATGCAATCGATAAGTTCGGAAAGATAGATATCCTTGTGCACTGCGCAGCTATACGGGGACCGGTTGGCATACCGGTAGTTGAAGGCGATGAAAAGGAATGGCGCTTGATGTTTGATATCAATATTATCGGCGCGTTTATAATTTCAAAGGCTGTTGCAAGAGATATGATCAGACGCAATGAAGGCGGAAAGATCGTTCATATAGCTTCGGCAGCCGGTAAAATAGGGGCGCCCGGCAGTGCTGCATACGCCGCATCAAAATGGGCAGTAATCGGTCTGGTTGAATCGCTGGCCCTCGAACTGGCTCCGTACAATATCAATGTAAATGCAATCAATCCCGGTTTTTTTGCCACTAATCTAAGAGACGTCGACGCGGTCGAAAAAAGCGCTAAGGCCGGAATTACTGTGGAAAAATTCAGAGAGGGAGAATACAAGATGCTCGGCGAAATGGTTCCTCTCAAGCGGATGGGTAAAGTTGAAGAAATAGCTGACCTGATATTCTTCCTTGTATCTGACCAGTCGGCTTATATAACGGGGCAGGATATAAATATTAATGGCGGTCATTATATGCACTAGCCGTTGATCCGCACTGACAAGTTTGGTCCATGAGGATCTCTTATTAAAAGAGGTCACGGAATCTATAAACGTTAGAATATCGAATTAAGGATGGTTTATATTATGAAGGCAAAATACGGTTATATGGGGAAAATGCTTTTTGTCGATCTGACAAACAATAGGCATTATGAAGAGGATTTAACAGAAGACCTGGCCAGAAAGCATATTGGCGGTTATGGCATAGGATCCAGAATAATATATGAGAAGATGAAACCGGGAGTCGATCCATTAAGCCCCGGGAATATTCTGGGCATTGGCACAGGTCCTTTCACCGGATGCGGTACTATATCCACAAGCAGGTTTATTACAATGGGAAAATCCCCACTAACAGGGTATTGGGGGGATGCAAACTCCGGGGGAAATTTCCCTGTATCAATGAAATCCGCGGGTTATGATCTCGTATTCTTTGAAGGAAAGGCGGAGCATCCGGTATACGTGCTGGTGACGGATAACAAGGTTGAGATCAAGGATGCGCGGCATTTATGGGGAAAGAATGTTGTAGAGACTGAAGAAATGATCCGCACCGAGAACGGTGATAAATCATTAAAGATTGTCTGCATAGGCACAGCCGGTGAAAAATTATCCCGTATATCCGCAATCATGAATGATGGAGGCAGGGCGGCAGCCAGATCCGGTCTGGGAGCTGTGATGGGCTCCAAGAATGTGAAAGCCCTTGCCTGCACAGGATCAAAAAAACCTGAAATATTTGATGAAAAGACCGTAAAGAGATTAAATAAAGCGCTGCTTGACGAAATAAAGAACAATCCCGGACCCGGAATAATGATGCTGAAAGCCTCCGGCACTGCCGGCGCTACCGTTCCGCATCTTGCCATGCACGCCGTTGGAATAAAAAATTTCGGCGGCAATAATGTTGATGATTTTCCTGAAGAGAAATGGGAAAACCTTGGATATGGCGCAATGGAAAAATATATATCCAGGAAATACGCGTGCATCGGCTGTCCAATCGCATGCGGCGGAATTCATGAGCATTGAAAGCGGCAAGTACGCGGTGAAAAATGTTCACAAACCGGAATACGAAACTGTAGGCTCGTTCGGTCCTAATTGTCTTATCGATAATGTTGAAGCAGTCATTTATGCAAATGATCTATGCAATCTTCATGGCCTGGATACTATTTCCGCGGGCTGTACGCTGGCCTTCGCTATTGAATGTTATGAGAACGGAATTATTACAAAAAATGATACGGATGGACTGGAATTGACATGGGGAAATGATGAAGCCATGATCGGGATGTTGAAAAAGATGTGCATGCGCGAGGGATTTGGAGATATTTTAGCTGAAGGCGCGAGGGAAGCATCAAAAAAGATCGGCAAAGGAGCGGAACGATTCCCCATGGATGTTGGAAGCGAACTGCTGCCAATGCACGACCCCCGTGAGGATATCGGGTGGGGATCCACTTATGTGGAGGATGCTACTCCTGCAAGGCATACCCGCGGTGGATCACAGATGGTAGGCAATTATTCAAAAAGATTCAAGGAAATGATGGGACTGCCTGACAGTTTTGATAAATTCTCATATGAAGGCAAGGGTATTGCCCATGCCAAGATAAGGTCATACCAGCATCTTATCAATAATGTCGGCCTATGCCTGTTCACCGGAGATTCTGTTTCTTATTATCCTATGCTTGAATTGATGCAGTCCGTAATGGGGTGGCAGGATATGACTGTGGAGGAAATGCTGAAAGCGGGCCAGAGGACAACCGTTATGCTTCAAGCGTTTAATCTGAGGGAAGGATTTAAACCTGGCGATTTTACAATGCCACCTCGCGCGGCAGGCGATCCTCAATTTAAAGTCGGTCCATTTAAGGATAGAACATTTGATTTTGAGAATCTTAAAAAACAGTTTTACGAAGCTATGAGTTTTGATTATAAAACAGGAACAATCGCGAAAGAAAAAATCGAGGAAATGGGATTACAGGATGTTTTAAAGTAACTGGACCTGTAATTTTAGTAACCTTCAAAAGTATTGGCATTATCAGATCTGACAAGTCTAGATTTGTCCCAAGGGGATTCTTTTTTAGAGGCGAAGAAATAATCTGCAAGGAATCAGCATAAGGATGTCGTCAGGCGGGCGGCGAAGTTCCGAGTAGATAGCTACTCCTCCTTCCTGGATAGTTTGCTGAAAGCCCTCCGCCCGCCTTTGCTATGAGATATGCAAAATACCGGGCACTGTATGTTTTCGCCTTAAAAAAGAGATCCCCGTGGGACATCCCGGATACCACTGATGCATATCTTCACATCAGTTCATAATATCCAAGCCAATACTTTTGAACGTTACTAATTTTTTATTTCCCGATCATCATCCCCGGAAGCCAGAGACTTAATTGTGGAAAGGCGACCGTAATTGCAAGGAAAAGGATTAGGACTATTAAAAAGGGCCATAGACCCTTTATAAGCTCAATACTCCCAATATTAAAGGTATTTCTCACAAGAAAAAAGTTAATTCCCATGGGTGGAGTGATTAATGCGATCTCCATATTTATTACAAATAATATCCCGAACCAGAGAGGGTCAAAGCCAAGTTCCTTTATGATAGGCACAAAAACGGGGATGGTGAGCATCATTATAGTTATGCCATCTATAAAGCATCCCAGGAATAGCAGAAATAGCATTATTGCTATGATAACGGCCAATGGGGGAAGGTTCAGGGAAGCAATAAGTAAAGACAATTTCTGTGCTATAGCCGAACTGCCGATCACATAGGTAAAAAAGGAGGCGCCCACCAGGATAATCATAATTGTGGCATTAAGTACAGCGGTCTGAACCATAGCCCTGAACAAACCCTTAGGCCTGAGTTTATAAAAGAGTACCGCCACAACAAGGACGATAAAGCAACCCACACCACCCGCTTCGGTCGGGGTGGCAATACCGAAATAGATAGAACCGAGAATACCGAACATAATAAGGACTATAGGCCATATATGTTTAAGTGAGGAGAACCTCTCTGTCCAGCTTACCATACCGGCGGATCTGCCCAGTTCAGGATTTCGTGCGCACATTATTATTGCTATAAGTGAAAGCATTACTGCCAGAAGAATACCAGGTATTACTCCGGCTATAAAGAGACGTCCAAGGGGTACGTTTCCCAGTACGGCGAAGATAATCATAGTGGCGCTCGGGGGAATCAGTGGACCGAGTACTCCTCCGCATAATAAAGCCCCCAGCCCGGGCTTTATTATGCGGAGGAGTACTCGGTCCGCTGATTCCCCCGAGCGCCACTATGATTATCTTCTCCGTACTGGGAAACGTACCCCTTGGACGTCTCTTTATAGCCGGAGTAATACCTGGTATTCTTCTGGCAGTAATGCTTTCACTTGTAGCAATAATAATGTGCGCACGAAATCCTGAACTGGGCAGATCCGCCGGTATGGTAAGCTGGAAAGAGAGGTTCTCCTCACTTAAACATATATGGCCTATAGTCCTTGTTATGTTCAGTATTCTCGGTTCTATCTATTTCGGTATTGCCACCCCGACCGAAGCAGGTGGTGTGGGTTGCTTTATCGTCCTTGTTGTGGCAGTACTCTTTTATAAACTCAGGCCTAAGGGTCTGTTCAGGGCCCTGGTTCAGACCGCGGTCCTTAATGCCACAATTATGATTATCCTGGTGGGCGCCTCCTTTTTTACCTATGTAATCGGCAGTTCGGCTATAGCACAGAAATTGTCTTTACTTATTGCTTCCCTGAACCTTCCCCCATTGGCCGTTATTATAGCAATAATGCTATTTCTGCTATTCCTGGGATGCTTTATAGATGGCATAACCATAATGATGCTCACGATCCCCGTTTTTGTGCCTATCATAAAGGAACTTGGCTTTAACCCTCTCTGGTTCGGGATATTATTTGTAGTAAATATGGAGATCGCATTAATCACTCCACCCATGGGAATTAACTTTTTTCTTGTGAGAAATACCTTTAATATTGGGAGTATTGAGCTTATAAAGGGTGTATGGCCCTTTTTAATAGTCCTGATCCTTTTCCTTGCAATTACGGTCGCCTTTCCACAGTTAAGTCTCTGGCTTCCGGGGATGATGATCGGGAAATAAAATATTAGTAACGTTCAAAAGTATTGGCTTGTATATTATTTTTTAATTGGAGATCATGCATCTAGTGGTATCCAGATGATATCCCACGGGGATCTCTTTTTTAAGGCGAAAACATACAGTGCCCGTATTTTGCATATCTCATAGCAAAGGCGGGCGGAGGGCTTTCAGCAAACTATCCAGGAAGAAAAAGTAGCTATCTACTCGGAAATTCAGCCGCCCGCCTGACGACATCCTTATGCTGATTCCTTGCAGATTATTTCTTCGCCTCTAAAAAAGAGATCCCCTTGGGACCTATCTAGACTTATCAGATCTGAATACATGCCAATACTTTTGAACGTTACCAAAATTACAGGTCCAGTTACTTCAAAACATCCTGTAATCCCATTTCCTCGATTTTTTCTTTCGCGATTGCTCCTGTTTTATAATCAAAACTCATAGCTTCGTAAAACTGTTTTTTAAGATTCTCAAAATCAAATGTTCTATCCTTAAATGGACCGACTTTAAATTGAGGATCGCCTGCTGCGCGAGGTGGGATTGTAAAATCGCCGGGTTTAAATCCTTCCCTTAGATTAAACGCATGAAGCATTACGGTTGTCCTCTCGCCTGCTTTCAGCATTTCTTCCACAGTCATATCCTTCCATCCCATTACGGACTGCATCAACTCAAGCATAGGATAATAAGAAACAGAATCTCCGGTGAACAGGCATAAGCCGACATTATTAATAAGATGCTGGTATGACCTTATCCTGGCATGAGCAACCCCCTTGCCTTCATATGAGAATTTATCAAAACTGTCAGGCAGTCCCATCATTTCCTTGAATCTTTTTGAATAAGTGCCTACCATCTGTGTTCCACCGCGAGTATGCCTTGCAGGAGTAGCATCCTCCACATAAGTAGATCCCCATCCATTATTCTCACGAGGGTCATGCATGGGTAGCAGTTCGCCTCCAACATCCATGGAGAATTGTTCTGCTCCTTTACCGATCTTTCTTGATGCTTCCTTCGCGCCTTCAGCTAAAATATCTCCAAATCCCTCGCGCACGCACATTTTTTTCAACATCTCGATCATGGCTTCGTCATTTCCCCATGTCAATTCCAGTCCATCTGTATCATTTTTTGTAATGATTCCGTTCTCATAACATTCAATCGCGAAGGCCAGCGTACAGCCCGCGGAAATAGTATCCAGGCCATGAAGATTGCAGAGATCATTTGCATAAATGACTGCTTCAACACTATCAATAAGGCAATTAGGACCGAACGAGCCTACAGTTTCGTATTCCGGTTTGTGAACATTTTTCACCGCGTACTTGCCGCTTTCAATGTTCAGAATTCCGCCGCACGCGATAGGACAGCCGACGCATGCGTATTTCTTCGAAATATATTTTTCCATTGCACCATATCCAAGGTTTTCCCATTTCTCTTCAGGAAAATCATCAACATTATTGCCACCGAAATTTTTTATTGCAACAGCGTGCATGGAAAGATGCGGAACGGTAGCACCGGCAGTGCCGGAGGCTTTCAGCATCATTACTCCGGGTCCAGGATTGTTCTTTATTTCGTCCAGCAACGCTTTATTTAATCTCTTTACGGTTTCCTTATCAAATATTTCAGGTTTTTTTGATCCTGTACATGCGAGGGCTTTCACATTCTTGGAGCCCATCACAGCTCCCAGACCGGATCTGGCTGCTGCCCTGCCTCCATCGTTCATAATTGCAGATATACGGGATAATTTTTCACCGGCTGTGCCTATGCAGACAATCTTTAATGATTTATCACCGTTCTCGGTACGGATAATTTCTTCAGTCTCTACAACATTCTTTCCCCAAAAATGCCGCGCATCTTTGATCTCAACTTTATTATCCGTCACTAACACGTATACCGGATACTCTGCCTTTCCTTCAAAGAAAACGAAATCATAACCTGCAGATTTCATTGATACAGGAAAATTTCCTCCAGAGTTGGCGTCCCCCCAATACCCTGTTAATGGCGATTTTCCCATTGTAATAAACCTGCTTGTGGATATAGTACCGCATCCGGTGAAAGGACCTGTGCCAATACCAAGAATATTCCCAGGGCTTAATGGATCGACTCCTGGCTTCATCTTCTCATATATTATTCTGGAGCCTATACCATAACCGCCAATATGTTTTCTGGCCAGGTCTTCTGTCAAATCCTCTTCATAATACTTATTATTTGTCAGATCGACAAAAAGCATTTTCCCCATATAACCATATTTTGCTTTCATTGAATAACTCCTTAAATTTTTTGGTAATGTTCAAAAGTATCGGTATATCAGATCTTCTAATTTGGATATCATGCCGATCTTTTCTTAACGAGGATAATCTCAAGAGAGATCCCACCTAAGGCTGGCAGTGGTCGGTGATTTTCAAGGGTATTACGCCCCTGGAAGACCATGCAGAATATCTCGTTATATATCTGGCAAATAGTATATCGAAGGGCCCTTGAAAATTAGACGATCGGCAATGAAGCCTATAGATATCCTCTTGAAAAGATATCCGCATGATCGGAGATCAAGCTAATACACTTTTTTGCACAATACATATGATTGTGCCATATACTTTTGAACGTTACTATTTTTTTTAATATTTTAAAAGGCACAAATTTTAAATTTTCATAAATAAGCCGCAAATCTTATTGTGCCTTGTAAAGTCAAATTAAATAACCTTTTTTTATTTTTTGATGCTGTCAGATTTGAATTAGCCCACAGTTAAAACCGTGGGCTAATACCGTGGATTAACAGCTAGTGCATATAATGCCCGCCATTAATATGTATATCTTGCCCTGTTATATAAGCCGACTGGTCAGATACAAGGAAGAATATCAGATCAGCTATTTCTTCAACTTTACCCATCCGTTTGAGAGGGACCATTTCGCTGAGCATTTTATATTCTTCCTCTCTGAATTTTTCCACTGTTATTCCGGCTTTAGTGCTTTTTTGCGACTGCGTCGTTGTCTCTTAGATTCGTAGCAAAAAATCCAGGATTGATTGCATTTACATTGATATTGTATGGAGCTAGTTCGAGAGCCAGCGATTCAACCAGACCGATTACTGCCCATTTTGATGCAGCGTACGCAGCACTGCCGGGCGCACCTATTTTGCCGGCTGCTGAAGCTATATGAACGATCTTTCCGCCTTCATTACGTTTGATCATATCTCTTGCAACTGCTTTTGAAATTATAAACGATCCGATAGTATTGATATCAAACATCAAACGCCATTCCTTTTCATCACCCTTAACTACAGGTATACCGACCGGTCCCCGGATAGCTGCGCAGTTTACAAGAATATCTATCTTTCCGAACTTATCAATTGCAGTTTGGACAGCTGCTTCAACCTCGGCAGTGTTTTCGATACCTGCTACAACTGCGAGGCCCTTGCGTCCTATAGCCTCAATCTCCTTAACAACTTCATCAAGGCCTTTCCAGTCCTTATCCCCGGCCCATGCACTTTTTGGTGCTGCGAATTTATCGAGCACAACCACATCTGCGCCCTCTTTGGCAAGCCTTAAAGCGATTGCTCTGCCAAAACCTCTTTTCGATCCTGCTCCTGTTACAAATGCGACTTTTCCGCGTAATGCATTACTCATATTCGAAAAGACCTCCTTTCATTTCTTCTAATCTATTGGTAACGTTCAAAAGTATATGTATATTATTTTTTAATTGTAGATCATGCCGAATCTTATCAAGAGGATATCTCAAAAGAGATCCCGCCCAAGGCTGGCAGTGATCTGAATTTTAAGGGTTTACGCCCCGAGGACTATGCAGAATATCCCATTATTATCGGCAAATAGTATATCAAACCCTTAAAAATCAGACCACCGGCAATGAAGCCTATAGATATCCTCTTGAGAAGATTCGGCATGATCGGATATCAAGCTAAACACTTTTTTACCAAATATATTATCGTGCATATACTTTTGAACGTTACTAATTATTATGTTAAGTCAGTTAAAACCATACCCTCTATTCAGTAATCTCCCGGATCTATATGCCGATATACTTTAAGGCATTCTTCCCTGCTATGCGACCGGAATTAACAGCGAAACCGAGTGTCCCGCCTGATAAATAGATATTATAGCTGTCGCCAAACATGCCGCTGGCATCGTTCCCTGCCGCATAAAGTCCGGGAATAATGTTATTTTCCTTATCTAATACCTCGGCGTTATGATTGATATTAATTCCTCCCAAAGTACCCAGGGTCATTGTGACACATCGCATTGCATAGAATTTCGGCTCTTTTATCGGCCTGAGATATTGACGATCCTTGGCAAATAGATCATCATGGCCCTGCTGACAAAAGGTGTTATATTCATCTACAGTAGCTTTTAGAACTGCCCGATTCGCATCTATTTGTTCGGCCAATCCTTCAATTGAATCGGCTACGAATATATGGGGATTTTTCTTTTCAAATGCGCCTTTTAATTCTGTATCAAAATCCGGAAGTGGAGTACCTGGAGGATTCTCCGTACCCATATTTTTATCAATGCCCTTCTCCATCATATGCCTTTTGATTGCTTCGTCAAATATTGTATAACTGTATCCGTATTTTTGCTTTGCGCACGCATTGCCTTCAAAAGGATCTATATTTGCTATTGTCTCATCACAGAAGCGTTCTCCGTATTGATTTACCCACAGATGGGGCTGAAGTGCGGCTGCATTAAGGTTGCCAAGCTCTCTTACTCCCCGGCCTATGAGTATTCCTCTCCATAGCTGGATCAGTCCCATGCCTTTATCATCAGCGCCTGCCTCCCATGCAATGCGAATGCCGTCTCCCATTTTGCGAATATTGCCCAGAGGAAAGACATTGATATTCAGATCAAGGCCTGTATATTTCTTTACCCATTTCTTATTATTTGCATACCCTCCGGTTGCTATTATTACAGCTTTTGCTTTTATCTCAATTAAGTTCTTGTTGCTTTCAACAACAACACCCGTAATTTTATTTTTTTCTTTAATAAGTTTCTTTACAGGAGTTCCTAAATATATATTACCGCCCTTTTCAATTACTCTTTTTGAAAGAGTTTTGATCATTGCTGACCCTCTTCCCCCGGGTTTGGGCTTGCCTTTAATAATATGCCATGTCCTGGGTCCATCATAAAACATTGTGACAGGCTCAACGAATTCAACCCCATATTTCTGCAGCCAGTCTATTGTATCAGATGAAAGATCAATAATGGCCCTTACCAGCCTTGGATTGGCTCGCCAATGGCTATATTCCATGCTCATTTTAAAAGCTTCGTCTCTTGTAAGGCCTATATAATGTTGATGCTGCATCTGACTCTCTACAGCGCATAATCCTTCGGCGAAATTTGATGTACCTCCCTGATGCCGGAGTTTCTCGCACAGAATGACGCTTGCGCCTCCCTCTGCAGCAGTCAAAGCTGCTGCCATTCCGGCTGCACCTGAACCGACCACAACAACATCCGCGCTTTTTTCAGTTACTTCATTTCTCTTCATTTATCTCACCTTAAAAACTCCCCCTTAACTCGAACACAGGTCGGTAGGGGCCTCTAAACCGCCAGCATAGTCTTAAAAGCAGCCCCTATAGCATCAGCAATCAATTTAGGATCATCACAGTCACCCACAGCATAAACCTCGCCAACCTTGCCCTTAAGATTTTTCATCAACTCGTCATTCGGTGACAGCGGAAGCTCTATTATAACCGTATCCGCCTCAATAAGCTGTTTCTTCCCTTCGTTATCGATAATAGATAATCCTTTGTCTGTTATCTTTACGTATTCCTCAACTCCGCTTATCATTTTAACGCCCTTTTTCTTAAACCAACTGAAAAGATACGCCATAAGCACATCCACCATTCCTGTCCCCATTTCTTTTGCAGTGTCAACAATCGTTACCTTTTTACCCCGCCTGGCCAGAAATTCAGCCAGTTCACAGCCCTTTATTGCGCCGCCAATGATAACTACCCTTTTCCCGATGTGTTTCCAGAACTTAAAGCTGACCGGCATATATATTTTGGAAATCATATTCAAAAATCCGGGACTGAAGAATCTTAAAAAGAATTTTGCCATACCGTAAAAATCAACAGCCTTGATTACATTAGGGCTGTCAATCCCGGGAATATCCGGGATCTGAGGTACTCCTCCTGTAGCTATAACAACAGTGTCAGGCTTAATCTCCTCTATCTTTGATGCATTAATCTCCTGTCCAAGATTTATCTTTACGCCGAGTTTGGATAACTGGTGCTTATAATAGCGAATGATAGCAGGCAGATCTTCCTGTTCAATTCCTTTTATGAAAGCAGCCACCGGTCATCAAACCGCCTAATTTACTCGATCTTTCATAAAGCGTGACATTATGGCCACGTAGTGCACCCACTCTGGCTGCTTCCATTCCGCCCGGGCCGCCGCCAATCACCACGACCCTTTTTTTCTTCTTTGCTTTTTCTATTGTATTGTACGGAGTACCCAGGAAAGGATTTATCCTGCATCTTCGGGAACCCAGACAGTTCTCACATGCAGTACACGGCACGATGTCATCTATTCTTCCTGCGGCAACCTTATTCGGAAGATCAGGATCAGCCAGCAAACGGCGGTTCATACCGATAAAATCGATTTTGCCCTGATCGAGCAGCTTTTCTCCAACCTCGGGATCGAGTTTTCCGATCAGTATTACCGGAATATTTACTTCCTTTTTTATTCCGGCCGCAAGACGGGCGTTCACTGCCACGCCTCTGTGTCTTGTATCATATTCTTTAGGAATGTTTCTTTTTGGAATTGGAAACTCGGGATAGCAGAGCACATCCGGGAGATAAGCGCCAACATGATATCCGAGCACATGGCTCCTTAAATGAATGGAATCCGCACCGGCCTTCTCAAGCAAGTCTGGCTGTCTCGAGGCTGTCCTCAACGCTCAGGCATTCGCTGTTGTCAATACCGGCCCCTGCGCCTATTTCTAAACCGTTTATACACACTGACACAGCAAAGTCTTTTCCATTGTGTCTTTTTATCTCGTCTGACAATCTGAGTTACAAAACGCGCCCTGTTTTCATGATTGCCTCCGTAAATGTCATCACGCCTGTTCCAGAATGGAGAAAGAAAATTATGAAGAAGGTGACTGCTCGCGGCATTTATATCCACACCGTCGAATCCTGCTTTCTTTGCCCGCACCGCAGCATTAACAAATTTTTCGACTATATCTTCAATTTCATGTATTGTAAGAGCCCTGGGAACTTCATTATGGAAATCGTTCTCTGCCTGCATACTTACCGCAGAGGCCGCGATGGGAGAACCTGAGAAAAGAGGCCTGGGAACAAAAGGCAATTTTACTTGCCAAGGTCCGTCATGGTTCATCTGCATGAATGCAGGGCATTTGTGTTTATGAATGATTGTTACAAGTTCAGCCAGTCCCTCGATATATCTATCCTGGTCTATTCGATATCTCTCAGGCCAGCGTGCGCCCTTTGGATAATCAATGGTCGGGGATTCAACTATCAGAAGCCCTACACCGCCCCTGGCCAGGGATTCGTAATAGGCCAGCATTTCCTTATTCATGTGGACTTCCGTATCATTCCACATTTTAAGACCCGCGCCCGTCTTTACAATGCGGTTTCTTGTCTTAACCTTTCCGATAAAACCAGGTTCCATCAGTTTTTCATAGTGATCTTTATGACCCATTTACTTTTTCCCATTTATGTATTGCTGCTTACTCAGTCCTATTTACCCAGATATTTCAACGCGTTTTTTCCAGCAATACGACCGGAATTAGCCGCAAATCCAGAGGAAGCCCCGGAAGCAGCCTTAAAACAATAACTATCACCCCACATTCCGGAAGCATCATATCCAACGGCATAGAGCCCTGGAATAACATTACCCTTTTTATCTATCACTTCAGTCCTCTGATTGATCTTTATTCCTCCGAGTGTGCCAAGGAATACAGTGCGTACTTTTACAGCATAAAATTTCGGAACTTTTATAGGCCGTAAATAATTGGGATTTTTGGCAAAGAGTTCATCATGACCTTTCTCGCAATAACTATTATATTCTTCAACAGTTGCTTTTAATACTTCAGATTCAACATCGATTTTCTTTGCGAGTTCTTCCAATGAATCAGCCGCGAATACATCGGTACTTCCTCTTTCCAGGGCCGCATTCAGCTCTCTTCTGATATTTACAGGTTTTGTGCCCGGAGGGTTTTCTATTGCAACACCCCTGTCGACTCCCCTGTCCAGCAAACGCTCGATTACAGAGTCGTCAAAAATACTGAACGTGTAACCTTCTTTGAACCTTGCGTTTGCGTTTCCGACTTCACTATCGTAAAAACTAATTCCCTCATCGCAGAACCGCTCTCCTCTTGGATTGATCCATAAATCAGGCTGGCAAGTAACAAATTCAATCTGATTTTTCATGGGAAAATCCGGACCTAACGGACCTGCCCGAAATAGCTCGAGGATTCCCATACCCTCTTCAGCAGCTCCAACTTCCCATGCCATACGAATACCATCGCCTAATTTATCCACATTGCCGACAGGCATTACATTGACATCCAGATCATACCCGGAATATTTTTTGATCCATTCCTTATTGTTCGCATAACCTCCACTTGCTATGACAACCGCCTTTGAAATTACTTCTATTTCTTCATTATTTTCCTCTGCAATGACTCCGGTGATTTTGCCGCCTGCTTTACGCAAACGCTGTACGCGTGCCCCGAGACGAATATCAATTCCCTTTTCCTTTGCAACGGAAGCGAGTATTTTTATCATGGCAGCCCCTCCTCCCTTAACTACATGATAGGTCCTCGGAGCATCCGGCATATTTACCGTGGCATCGCTGAATTCAACTCCCTTTTCCTGCAGCCAGGAAATCGTCGGCCCGGATTCATTGACAATTGCTCTTACAAGACTGGCATTTGCGCGCCAGTGGCTGTAATCCATAAAATTCTTAAATGCTTCATCTCTTGTATAGTCAATATATCTTTTCCTCTGCATTTCACTTTCAACAGCAAACATACCCTGTATAAAATTGGAAGTTCCTCCGAGAGAACGCTGCTTTTCAAATACAATTACTTTTGCACTACCCTCTGCCGCTGTCAGGGCTGCTGCCAGGCCGGATATCCCGGATCCGATAACAACAACATCCGCTTCATTTCTCTTCCCGTTCATAAGTCTCCTCTATCTCTGGATATAAAATAATCAAAAGAATTAATAAATATCGTTCATAAGTCTTCGCACTGCATTTTTTTCATAGGAGGTTTTGCCGGTCTTTGAAAGACGACATCTCAAAGTAAATTCCGCTTTAGTTTAGCAATGGTCTGATTTTTAAGTGTTTACGCCACTGGCTTATGACAGAATGGTTAGTTATTATAGAGGAATAGCGTGTCAAACCCTTAAAAATCAGACCATCGGCAACGTAAAAATTAGATGTCGCCTTGAAAAGATCGATAAAACCGGAAACTATACACTATTAAAGAAAGCTGTTTTTCATCGGTCCATGCTAAGACTTATGAACATTGCCAATTAATTACTGATGCAAACACCGCCATCAACAATTAAATTGATTCCCGTAACAAATGAAGATTCATCAGAGCCAAGATAAACAGCTGCGTAAGCAATATCCTCTGGTTCCCCCAACCTGCCCAACATTCCTACTTCATCTATCAATGCCTGTTGTGCTTCTTTGCTGTTTTTTATAAAATCAGGCGTCATATTAGTGTTGATCGGGCCCGGTAATATACAGTTAATGCGAATGCCTTTTCTTGAAAATTCCTTTGCAACGTTCCTTGATAAATTCGTGATTCCAGCTTTCATTGCTCCATAAAAATAAGAATTTACTTCCGGCCAAAAAGATGAAATCGAAGCAACATTAATTATTGTTCCTTTACCCTGTTCAACCATCACAGGAATTATTGACTGCATAGTCAAAACATAGGCTCGGAAATTGGTTTCAAAAATCAAATTTAAATCATCCATGGTTTGTTCCAGAAAGGGTTTGAGCACCAATATTCCTGCGGAATTAAATAATATATCTATGCGGCCGAATTTCTTAATAGTCTCGTCTTTTATCTTTGGAATTTCATTTATGTTTCTTAAATCGCATTTTATAAATATTGCTTCCCCGCCGCTGCCGGCTATTTTATTGACCAGCTCAGTGCCTTTCGATTCATTTCTTCCGACTGCAGCCACCTTAGCACCTTCCTTTGCGTACATCAAAGCAACGGCTTCACCGATTCCCGATGTCGCTCCGGTTACGATCTGCAATTTTATTATCCATTCTACCCATTACTTTTCTCCTTAAATGAAAACATTGTCCATATCTATTTTATCTATGATATAAATATGGTTATTATTAAACCTGCGAATTGATTGAAATTAAATCAGTTTACAGGTGATTGTGCAAATATTTTTAAAACAAATCAATCAAGATGACTGATGCTAGTAATTACTCCAGAACTTCACAGGTGCAATATTCAGCCTCGTATCACACTGCAGACAGCGGTTTGACTCATACTCTGCTGTTTCCTCATCCATGTCATTTACTACTTTGCAGAAACTCAGCAACCGTTTTTCAAAGAGCACGCATGTTTCTTCCTTACGGGTCATAGCTGCAAAGCCTTCTGCGGGACCAAAACATTTTTGCGGTTCGGAAACCGGTGCAAATTTTTCGTCGATTCGGCCATCGCCTTCAAGGAATCTGTCAATTACGACAGCAGCCTTTCTTCCGGAAGCTGTGGCCTGAATTACCGATGAAGTGCCGGTGACCGCATCGCCCGCTGCAAACACTCCTCCTCTGTTCGTCTCAAAAGTATATGAATCAAGTTCTATAAAATTCCTTTCCGTTTTATAAAGGCCAAATCTTTCTGGTATTTCAGGATACTGGCCAACCGCAAAAATAACGGTATCAGCTTCAATAATATGATGAGAATCTTCAATGACCTTGATTTCCGGATTCATATCTTCATCAAAACTGAAGGATTCAACATCAAGGAATTCCACACCTTTAATTTTGCCGTTATCACTTAAAATCCGTGTAGCTGTTTTTGAAGGATTTACGGAAATGCCTTCTTCTTCGCCCTGTTCAATTTCATCGCGTGCTGCAGGTATATCTTTTCTGCATTCAAGGCAGGCAATTAAAACCTCTTCAGCGCCGATCCGCCGTGCTACGCGAGCGCAGTCGAAAGCTACATTGCCTCCGCCAAGTACCATGACTTTCTTCCCGATATTGACTTTTTCGCCTGCATTTACATCTCTTAAAAAATCAAGACCTATCAATACACCTTCGCTGTCAGCGCCCGGGATTGAAAGCTTTTGTCCTTTTTGAGCTCCTATGCCAACAAGAACAGCATCATATCCATCTTCAAAAAGTTTATCTATTGATTCTATTCGTGTGTTCGTCTTAATTTCAACACCCCTGTTCTCAATATGGGCTATCTCCTCATCGAGGATTTCTCTGGGAAGCCGGTATTCCGGAATACCGTAACGCATCATGCCGCCTGATAAAGGCATTGCTTCAAATACGGCCACAGCATGACCCTGATTTGACAAATAATATGCTGCCGAAAGACCCGCAGGCCCTGAACCAATAATCGCAACCTTTTTATTGGTAGATTCTTTGTCCTGTAAATTCTTTTCCCATAGTCTTTCTGTATCATGTTCAGCTGCATAGCGTTTAAGATTTCTTATTGAAATAGGCTGATTTATTTCTCCTCTTCTGCACACATTTTCGCAGGGGTGATCGCATACATACCCGAGTATTTTGGGGAAGGGCACTTTTTCCCGTATTACAGCAGTTGCTGCTGAATAATTCTTTTCTCTTATAAAACGAAGATATCTCGGAACATCGATTTCCGCAGGACATGTATATCTGCATGGAACAATGGCTTCCTTGCGGCTTTTTCCTTTTGCAAACTCTTCCTTGTCCATTATTGCGCCCGTTGGGCAGACCTCAGCACATGCTCCGCAGAATCTGCACCCCGAATCAACAAGCGGAAGACCGGAAGCCGTACCTATGTATGTTTCCTTTTCTCTCTTTTGATAAAACAGAACTCCAACTTCGCGAAGTTCATGGCATGCCCGTACACACCGGCCGCATAAAACACATTTATTCGGATCATGTAAAAAAATCGGATTATCCATATTTACAGGGAATAGTTTTAATCGTGTTCTGACTCTTAAATGATCGCCGACAATATATTGCTTCAAGGACTGAAGTTCACAATTAAGATACTTAACACATGTTTCGCAATCCGGCGGATGACCGGCAAGCAAAAGCTCCATTGCGAGCCTTCGTGAATTATCTATTCTCTCTGTTTTAGTTTTCACTATCATGCCTTCAACAGCAGGCGTGGTACATGAAGTCTGAAGTCCTTCTATGCCTTCGATCTCAACCACGCACAATCTGCATGCGCCTATTGGTAAGAGATCCGCGTGATGACATAAATGCGGGATATATATACCGGAATCAAGAGCTGCTTCCAGAACACTCCTGCCTTCCTGAATTTCAATATCCTGATCGTCGATATTAAGTTTAATTGTACTCAAAAAAATACTCCCCTATGCCTTCTTTGTACCGCTTTTTACAGGACATCTCTTTTCTTTGATATGAACTTCATACTCATTGCGAAATAATTCTATACTGCTGAGTACCGGATTTGCGGCTGTACGTCCCAAATCGCATATGCAACCGGTTTTCATTTGCTCTCCTATCTCATTCAACAAATCAATGTCCTGAGGTCCCCCGTTTCCTTTGGAGATATCTTCCAGGATATCTGACATCTGGAAAGTCCCTTCTCTACAGAATACGCATTTCCCGCATGACTGCTCATGCAGATATGATATTTTCTTCATTGCCATTTCAACAGCACACGCTGTATCATTTATCAGCTCAAGAGTCCCTGATCCTATGACGGATCTTCCTTTGATTGCTTCATAATCAAGAGCAATATCCAGATCATAACCGGGAAAATACAAACCTGTTGGGCCTCCCAATTGAACTGCTTTAATATTCCCGGCATCAGCAATGGTTGCCAGTCGTTCAACAATAGTACGAAGGCTGATGCCGAAAGGAATTTCAATAGTATATTTTATTGATCCATTGCCTGATAATGAAATAATTTTCGTACCTTTGCTGTTTTCAGTTCCAATATCGGATATTTTTTCAGGACCATATTGAAATATGGCTGTTATATTGGCAAAAGTCTCAATATTATTAATTATTGTCGGTTTTCCAAATAAGCCTTTTGTTTCAGGATAGGGAGGTCGCAGATATGGCATTGCCTGTTTATCTTCCAGAGAACGCAGCAATGCTGTTTCTTCGCCTGATACAAGGGAAATTTGTGATTCTCTGATTTCTATTTCACAATTAAAATTTGAATCCAGAATATTACTTCCCAGCAAGCCGTACTCTTTCATTCGAACAAACGCTGTATTGATCATTTTTTTCGCATGTTCATATTCAGAATCAATGAAAAGGATACATTTGGAACCGCCTATAGTATAAGCGCATATTAACATACCTTCCAAAACAGAATACGGATCGCTTGTCAGAAGCAATCTTGCTGTGAATGCTCCTGGATCTGAATCAGCCGCATTGCAGATTACATATTTTTCTTCATCTTCGATCTCAAAGCATGCCTGCCATTTATCAGCAGTCGGATAGCCTGCTCCTCCTCTTCCTCTCAAACCGGACTTTTTTATTTCTTCAATCGCATCCGACTGATTCATTTTCAGGACTTTGGAAAGTCCTGTATATCCGCCACGCAATATATAATGATTGATATTCTCGGGATCTAAATACCCGCAATTGCGAAGTACTATGCGATTTTGTAGATTGAATAAAGGCAGGTCATAGGCAGATGGAATATTCTCAATCCTGTCCGGACCAATACTGCAAAAAGCCAGATCCGGACGCGGATTATTCTTTTCGAGATAATCATCAATCAACTCCGGAACTATTTTCGGATCAGCATTCTTATATAATATATATGGATTACCGGGCTTCTTAATTAATACTATGGGCTCAATATCATAATAACCGAAAGAACCTGCGGTGATGATTTTTACATCTAAATCCTTTTCCTTAACACCGTCTTGAAAAATATCTGCAGTCCCGCGGCCAGCCGGATTATCAGCCTGAGATGCAATAAAGACTTTTACACAATTACTGTCCTTAAAATAACCGCTTTCGGATTCCGCTTTTGCGCGAATTTGATCGAAATTCATTATCTTTCCTTCTTATCGGAAAGCTGTAGCCACAATTTATTTATATAATCAAAATTCAATAATGGAAAAAGCTCTCTGATATCTGACAATTTATCAAGCTGTCCTACCATTTCAATTACTTTATCCATCTTTTCATTGCCTAATTGCTTTGCGCAATCCCTGAATTTTCTGGAACAGTCTTTAAAAGTCATCGGCCTTTCAAGACTACCAAGGGGATGTTCCACTATTTTCGAATAATTATCACCTTCTGATGTCGTTATTTCAATTCTTGTCGGCTCCATCTTATCAGGCCTTCGGAGGCCATTATCTTTTTCAATACGCATTTTTTTGGTGATCTCTTTTATAACATCGCTTTTAATGGCACTTTCTGTATAATCATCAAGTGTTACCTGATTATTCGCGATTGCTGTAGCAACTCCCCATGGAATACTGAATTGCGCGTCAACAGGATTCCGCGGATTGCATTTCACATTCTCAGGCGAGCACAATAGGGAATAATGTGCTTCTGTAACGTATATTATAATTTCCTTTATATCTTCTTTTTTTATTTTGTTCTCATTCTTTAATGCCAGGGCGGCATCTATAGCAGGATGAATGCCCCTGCAGCAGGGATATGGCTTTATGGCAACATTCATACCTTCGAATCGTCTGCCGAGATCCTCTCTTAAAATATCCGGGCCATAATCACCGCGCATATAAAGATTATAAAGGCCATAATCCCCTTCCAGGGAATTACGAGCTCCGGTTACGCCCTTTTCAGCCAGTAAAGCGGCTGTAATTCCGCCTTTAACGGCAAATCCCGGGCCCAGCCTTTTGGCTAATGCTCCATCTTTCACAGTCTGACTATTCCCGCAGCTCTGATGATAAGCAATACCTATCGCGTTTACAATACCTTCCTCATCCAATCCAAGAATCCTTGCGGCAGTTCCTGCGACACCCAAAAAGCCGAACAATGTTGTAAGGTGCCAGCCCAATTCTATCGGACTTTTACCGGGAGTTGTAGCTAACGCCAGCCTGCACATCATATCAACTCCAAGTGCAACTGAAGTGATCAGGTCTTTGCCTGAAAAACCGCCCTTAAACTCAGCCATAGCCAGGCATGTAGGAATTATCACAACGCCTGAATGCATTACTGCTTTTTCATGGACATCATCATAATCCAGACAATGTGCCATTGTCGCATTCGCGTGGGCCGCGTTAGGCGCAGGGACTTTTACCGATGTTCCGATTATAGTACTTTCTTTTTTCCCTCCCCAGTCCAGAACGAGCTCACGCAACTCTTTAGCGCCGCGCTGTGAATAACCTCCAATGGCCACTCCCAGTAAATCAAGAATCTGTTTTTTTGTTTCCTCAACGACCTTTTGAGGCAGATTATCGAACTCAATATTTTTCAGATTTTTCGCAAAAAGGGAACTCGCATCCATGACATTTCCTTTCCAATGACTCTAATAATGAAGTCTATTTTTTCGATGTTAGTCAAAATTGAACAATGCCTTGTGCTCCAAGAAAATATCCCACACATGCCTGGGTTCCCTGCCCAGTAACCTCTTTACATCATCGGTAATCACGGCAAAATAACCATCACGAAGCGCCATCTCAAAGGATACCATATCATTGCTCGGAGACTTTCCTGACTTCTCGATATACATCCCCTCGATATAATCTCTCGGTATGCCGATGGAATCAAAGTACTTATATCTCTCTTCCTCACTGACGACTACATATTCTACTGAGCGGCCGCTGATCTTCGCGGTCATCTCCGCCATGTCACGAAAAGACAGAAGTTCCGGACCCGTAATGTGATAAATAGTGTTTTCATGTCCTTCACTTGAAAGCACGGCCGCCCCGCATTGCACACAATCATCATGAGTAACAAAGGCGATCTTTCCTTCCGCCGAAACAGACATCCATTTCCCTTCCTCCGCGCACCGAACCGCGGCCAGCGTGACCAATGACTCAGCATATAGACTATCCCGGAGCAGTGTATAATCGAGCCCCGAGTTCTTTAACAATTCTTCGGTCTGTAAATGATCCTTTATGACTAAGGCTGGATTTTTTGGATCTGTACCCACAAAGGATGTATAGACGATGTGTCTTACGCCGACCTTTTTAGCGGCATCTATAGCGGCACCGTGCTGTGCTGCCCGGCGACCGACTTGCCGGGTGCTAATCATTAGCATACGCTCCCCATCTTTAAAGGCATCGGGTAGGCTTTCAGGCTTATCAAAATCGCTGTAACGCACTGTTACACCCTGTTCAGCAAAAGGTGAGAGCTTATCCGGTCTCCGACTTGTCAGTATAAGTTCCGAAGGTGGAATCTTATTTAATAAAAGTTCTGCGGCACGCCAGCCGTAGCTGCCGGATGCGCCCGTGATGATTGTCTTAATTATTTTCGCCCTCCTATAATTTTCCATTACATTGTCGAAGGTCTGGATTTCATGGAGAAAATAATTATTTATTGTAGTTGGCCGAACAATAAAAGCAGCGCCAGTCTGGAGTTGGAGTTATGGGATCTGGGTTATAACCGAGATAAGATAAAGTTTTAGCCAGAGGTACGCTTCGCTGGACGGAGTTGGGCAATCCCCTTACAGCCAACGAGAATCAAAGAAAAGCTGTCTTTTTAGTACTTTTTACTAGTCTTCTCTCCAATTCCAATCCTTGCCGCCTTTGAAAACTCCAGCGTTCATTTCATTACTGATAAAGAGATTGGCTTCCGGGAAACGCTGGACCATTGCGTAATAGAAATTGCCTTCATCTTTGGTTCTAGCAATTACCTCTTCGGTAGCGACCAGATAATCTTTCATAAAGGTGTATGAAGATGTATCGAAAGGCATACCTGGTTTCTGATGGCCCGGAATGATAACCTCCGCGTTCATCTTTTCCAGACGCTCAATATCCCGTATCCATTGCAGACGCTCTTCCGCCGTAACCTCGCATGTAAAGGGATGCGCCTGGTTAAACAGGACATCGCTGCCATAGATGGTATTTATGGAAGGTATCCAGACCACCGAATTGTATTTCAAATCACCCATGACCTCCGGAATAATCTCAAGCCTCTCTCCTTCCAACTCGAAGTAATTCTTGCTTAGAGATTTAATATTGACGGTTTTTCGACAGACGTTGGTAGATCCGATAATCTTTTCCCAATGATCCAGTTTTCCAAAAAATTGACGGTTTATCATGTCGGCTACCGAAGGCAGCGCGATACACTCGGCGGACGGGAAGGCCTCCGCAATGATCCCCAGGCCGAAATAATGGTCCGGGTGAGCATGGGTCACATAAATCGTTTTTAATTGTTTGCCGGTTTCCGCTATTTCCGCGATGACTCGATGGGCGTTCGATAGTGTCCACTGGGCATCAATCAACGCGGCATCGGTTTTCCCCATTACAATTACTGAAGCAACCTCAAAACCCTTTTCATCGCTGAAAAATGTCCTTGTGGATAAGGAGTTCGCTCCGAAGGTATTGATTCTAATTTCCATAGTTTAATCCTCCAAAATGAAATAAATTGGTAACGTTCAAAAGTATTATGTATATTATTCTAATTGGAGATCAGCCGGATCTTCTCAAGAGGATATCTCAAAAGAGATCCCACCCAAGGCTGGCAGTGGTCTGATTTTTAAGGGTTTACGCCCCGAAGCCCATGCAGAATATCCCGTTATTATCTGTAAATAGCATATCAAACCCTTAAAAATTAGACCACCGTTAATGAAGCCTATAGATATCCTCTTGAAAAGATTCGGCATGATCGAAGATCAAGCTAAATACTTTTTTACCAATACATATGATTGTGTATATACGTTTTGAACGTTACTAATAAATTACATAGTAAGGCAAAACGGTCGTCGTGAACCTGTTCAAATCTCTCAAAATGATCCTCAACAGATTGCTGATATTATTCCCAGCCGGTTTTGGTTCCATAAGGCAACGTAAAACCAGTTGCCTCGATATCATAAATCTTGCCATTTTTAATCTTGAAAATGTGCATAGCGGGCAGGTTGAACGTGCCCTGCCATGCGGGCCGCATCTCTATTTCTCCCGAGGGCTTCTTATAAGGATACTCTTTGAGCGTGCTGTCGTGATAAAACATCGAAAATCCCACGGCCAGTCCCTTCTGCTGATCGGCAATAAGTACGCGTCGGTCCAGGATATCTGTAATATAGGCAAAAGCGCCGGTGCTGATCTGCGCTTCACAGGTATTTTCCACTGGCCCCGATGACGCCATTGCTTCCAGAAGTTTTCTCATCTCAGGATCGATTTTGGCATCCGGTGCGGGGGGTTTCGGAGGCGGGCCTCCGGCCGTTGTCATGCCGTTTTCGTGGCGTTCACATTCTTTGGCAAAGGGTGAAAGCGTGCCGTCTTCTTTTGTAAGCGCTTCATAGTAGGTCCTTCCGATTTTCAACAACTGCCATCGAGGCATCCGCTCGGCCGGCGGCACATCTTCAAGCAGCCCCGGACGCGGTTTTTGCAGGTTGTTTAGCCCCATCTTCCCAAAAGCGCCCGAACCGAGATCGCGAATCACATGGTGCTCGGCCTCCCGTATCTTGAGATCCTCCAATTTGAGACGCACGCCAAGAAGGACATCTTTATTGTTTTCCTTCATCATCACGAGACAGGCGACCTGCTGCGCTACAGGATCGGCTGCATAGATCTGGAACTCCGTAGGACCGCCTGAAGCGGTTGCCCACAAACCTTTTCCCACGGGAATGTTCGCCGTGTTCTCCACGAATTTTACTTCATTGGCGAACGGCACGGCTGTTGGATTGTGCTTAACCAAAGCTGCCAGATACTGTTTCATGAAATTTACCAGGCACTCGCGGTCACATTCGGAATCCTGAGCTGCAAGCAAGGGAGCCGAGATTCCCAATATGGCAATGGATGCGATCACTGTGACTGCGGTAAACAAGCTTTTTGTCTTCATTTTGATCCCTCCCTCCTCACTTTACTGTTTATTTTTATCTCGCCGTTGCCTGATTACACCTATCACGATGATAAGACCCAGGACCAACATAATTCCGCATAAATAATAAGCAATCGCAGCATCTAATAACGGCATGATTTCCCTCCTCTATTTTTTTGTCGGCTGCCCTACCATTTTCGTCCGGGATGGGTCAGTCTCCAGATAATATATAATACCAAGGCCACCCCCATCGTCACACAAATCTGAAATATTAAAATTTTCCATGGCCATGCCATTTTTTGTCTCCCCCTTTCGAAAATAATTTTTTCCGGTTTACGCAGTTGCGCTCTCTTTTTGTTCAGCCGCTTTCAGCTGGCGCAAATAACCAGGCTCTCCTGGTAGGATAAGGTTAAGAACAACACCGAATAAAAGTGTGGTAAAAATTGTTGGGTATACGTTTAGGCTCATATAGGAAGGCAGCCAGGTCGGTGGGGAAAAGTCCACAGGAAATTCGCGGCATAACCTGCCAACATAGTGGTCCACGCGGCAACCTTGTTAACCTTCCACAGCATCCCGATTAAATAGACGCCGAATACCGGTATTGCAAAGGAGAATGTCCAAAAGAAGATAGAAAGGACTAACTGCAACTTTAAAGCAGGAACAATCACCAGCAGGGCGCAGACGAAAATCATAACCCTGGTGAGTATCAGCATAGTTCTATCACTCATCCCGGGATTGACGGCCCTCTTGAAGATGTCATGAACAATCATATGGGTCGAGGCCAAAATCAGAGGGCCAGTGGTGGAAAGCGTCGCGGAAAGAAGGGCTATCATCAAAATACCGACCATCCAGGGAGGAAGTGCCATTAATGCCAGTTTGGGTACAGACAGTCTGGCACCGGCCGCTGCGATGGCAGGAATAGACATGCCGACCAGAGCCGCTATTACCCACGGGTAAGTGGCCATGCTGTTGATAAAGGCGGCCCAGAACACACCGCGCCGGATATCCGACTCGGACTTGGCTAAAAGCATGGGTTGGTACTGTGCCTGAGATGCGCTGCACATGAATACTCAAAGTATCAGGCAGGGAAAAATGATGACAAAGAGCACATCAGGTGAGAAATTTAATATACTAGTTTTCCAGGCCGTGCCCGCTTTTGCGTAAAAATCGGATACGGATTCCCAGCCCCCGCGCCCGGACAGCCAGGAACCGGTAACGAAAACAGCTGCAAAAGAACCCAAAATCAGCATAACAGCGTTAAATAAGTTCATCCAGGCCGCCTGCATCAGACCCGCAACAATAATATACAGAATCGTTAAAACCACAGCCAACAAAATGCAGTAAGGGTTGAAAGGAATCACTTCACCGCCCAGGGCATAGATGGCTGTTGAGGTTGCCAACACTTCAGCAATACAGATACCGATTAATTGAGCGGGAAAAACGGCGGATATAAGCCATCCAATCTCTTTGCCGAATATTTTGCCAATTCCTTCCGGGAAGGTCTGGACATTCAGCCGGCGGAACCAGGGGCCGAACCAGAGCAAAAAGAGAGGAACAAACATGCCGCCGGCAATTATGCCCCACCATAAAACAGAGGCCCCATAATTCGCTGAGGATTCCCATAGGGAAAGCGTGTGTCCGCTTCCCAGAGGGGCAAGAACGAACCCTGCCGTGACCAGGGGCCAGGCCAATGTACCGCTGCCAGTTAAAAAATCACTGCCTGACTTTACCTTTTTTCTAAGATAAAGACTTGTACCGACACTCAGTATAAGGAAATATCCGATCGCGATTATCAATGCTGTATACATTCAATTACCTCCCTATCGAATAAATCTGTTTTTATTCAAAATGAAAAAAAGTTCCAATCGTTCACTGCCTAACCTTTGCTTGTTTACATTACCATTCATAAGAAACACATCCGTATCAGGCGAGAGCCTTTGTGTCTATATGATGAGTCTGTCCGGCCCGGCCGGATCTGCCGGATATGTCTTAGAGAAGGCCGGAACAATGATCGGCTTGGCATAGGACCGTCCGGGAGCGTAGTTGGCCTTCGCTATTACCCGATACTCAAGCCTCTTGATCTTCCAACTATCGCCTTCCTTCACATAGGACACTTCATGGATTCCGCCTTCCCACCATTTCATGATCCCCTGCCCTTGCAGGCGCGCCATTTTCACCAACTGCGAATCCGAGATTATTGGAGCCCCCACCTGCATGGAATAGGCGAATCGAGCCCGGGCCGACTTGCGGTCCGGCGCCACTTCTACGGTTTCCTGCTGTTGTGTCGGGATCTAACTCGAAACCGGGCGCCGGCTCGATCTTCTTTCCGGTGAAACCGGCGCGGAAGTGATCGCAATACAGGCGACGGACGCCCCGCTCTTTGCCGGCGAAAAAACCGCCGTTGTAAAACACCTCTCCATCATCGGCAAACAGGTTGACGACCTCCTCGTACATGCCCCTGTCGAGATAGGATTCATAAGTTTGGTGCAGGGCGCGGATCGCGTTCGTGTCTTCATGGATTCCCAGCTGATTGGAAAGCTGATCGACCTGATCCTTCAAACCTGCATCCTGATCTGACCCAGTGGTTTGGAAATGCCCGGCACCGCGGATGCTAATACGGCGGACACCGCGGCGCCCGCTTTCCAGAGAAAGGATCGACGCCCCGCGTTGGGCTGTTTCAGGCCGTTGCCGGATTTTGATGTCGGTTTCAGGTCTTCCATCTTACGCTCCTTTCCTTTGTGGACTCAGGCGATAATATTTTTTTACATCATACATTCCTATATGGCGGCCAATCGCACCTGTCAGGCCGAGATTCACTCCGCCCGCCCCACCGGAAAATCCGAAGCCGCAGTCATGCATTATTTTTGTGTTGATCATGACGACATCTCTGCGCCGTTGCAGGCCTCCTCATTTTGAACGAATATATATACTCCGTCCCGAATCTTGACATAAATACAGGGGGAGCTCCACTGCGCTCCCAGGGTCTGGTTTGCCGTGAATATGGTCCAGGACATGGAGTGAGGAGTAGTGTAAAGATGCATGGAGGTCATCTGGTCGGAATATGACCATGAAAAACCATGGCCAACCAGTTCGTCCGTGATTTCGTGGCGTACATATTGCGGGGGATTCAGCCCTTCCATTTCCGCCACACCGAAGATGGCGCGATAGGATGTCTCGTTTCCGAAATACTTCGTTCCCATCCGGGAGTATATGCAGGTTGTAAGACCGTTTATGAGATCCAGGGCGACCTGCACGCTCGCGCGGGGCTTGCTGTCGGTCAGAATGTGGCTGAACCATATCAGCTTTTCGTCCGCTTCATATGCGCGGTAGTCTTCCTCGTGCCATTCGGATTCCCCGTCTTCCCTATATTTGAGTTTATACTTCTCTGTGATTTTGTAATGCCGCACCGGACCGCCGTTGTCATAACGGAGGGTGAATTCCTTGCCGACCAGCATGTCGGTGAAGGGCATATTGTTTCCTGCCATCATCTGGGGGACATCGACCGCGCCGCCGAATGCCGTGGTGCTTCTTAAGCGCCGCCTGATGAACCTCTTCATCGGTCATATACTGAAAATCTCTTATAGGGCGATAGACCAGTCGCTGACCTTTTCCCGGAGATTGCGGGTCAGATTGTGCCTGGACAACCATTGGCTTATCGCCGTGATCGTCAAAAGGCTCCAGATATGCCAGCTGGCCGACAACCTTGCCGGTTCCCCGGAACATGTAGTATTCCAGTTCGTCCTTTTCATTGAAGCCTAAACGCATACCCGCCTGGGTCTCGGTGAACAGGTCCGCGACATACATGGTCATGATGCCGGAAAATTCACATTCAGTCCGTTCATAGATAAACATGTTGTCGTTTATCAGTATATAGTCCGACGGGCTGCAGTAGCTGAGGTCGTCCGCATGCCGGGTCAGTTCGACAAAGTTCGAGGAGACGACCGAATGATACAATTCCAGGGTCTCGATGCCGGTGTCCTGTTTCCAGTACATGCCTTTGCCTTCGATCCTGTTGGTGAGATGATGGCGCTTTTTCGGCGCCTCTCTGACCCGCAATCTCCACATAGCCGAAATAGATCTGGCGCTGGACTTCCCTGTCGTCGATCGTGAATTCTTTTTTGCCCAGGGTTATTTCTTTTTTGCCGCTGGAAAGCCACACTTCAAAGACCGTGACAAGATTCGTATCGAGATCGACAAAGACGTTATAGCCCTTCTGGGTCTTGGGTATCATGTGGGAGAAGAAAACGACCTGCTTCAGAGTCAAAGCGCCGTAGCCTGATTCAACGGCAGCTCCGCCGTTTTCAGCGAGAATAAGCTTGCGTTTGTCCTTGAATGTGTAGTTCAGAGTGGGCCCGTTGTCGGTCACGATTTTGAGCGACTTTCCGGCAAGGGCGTCCGAATATTCGGATACGCATTCAGGGCCGGCTGCAGTCGGGATAAGCTTTTTGTCTATCTGTTCTTTGGTGAGTTTCGTGTATTTGAATCGATGCATTGGTATATTCATTTTCCCATCTCCTCTCCTTAAAAAAAATATCAATTTTGTCCCAATACTACAATCGGAAAGAGAATCCTTAGCAACTTATAAAAAATAAATGCGGCATAAAACCGGTTACCTATCTACACATATCTGTTCTTCGATAGGCCAGCCCATTGACGGGGATCCGGCGCCTATAACCGCATTGATCAGGTCAACCTTTCCGTTTCTCATCTTGAACACATGGAAATCGGGAAGAGCACCTGCGAAATGAACGAATGCGACTACAACCCCTGCTTCCACGTCAACCAGGAAGCGCCGCGGACCATGGTTTTTGATGACAAGGCCTTTGGGCGTGCAATCGTGGGCGTGCATTTCCGTCTTTTTGCCGTCTTCTCCTTCAAGCGTGAACATACCGCCGGCGGTCGTCTGCAATCCGTTTTCCCATCGGTCGCAGACACTGGCGAAAGGAGTGCGGACGATCGGCTCCGCGGCGAACATATCAAAATAGTCATTCGCCGCGGCAATCATTGCCAGGCGCGAGCTCCGCTCTTCGGGCGGAAGAATGCTTTCCCAATCCTGGTCCTTTGTCGCCAGTTGCCCATCCACATTAAAAGCAAATTCGCTTTCACGGGCGATGATCGTTTCGATTTCGGAAATCTTTTGGTTTTCAACCTTGAGGCGGACGCCGAACAGTATCGGCCGGGGGGTCCCTGCTTCCGGCATCGGCTTTGGCTTCGCCCCCGGCAAACCATCATAGGTTGCCCGACGGTTGCGGGATCGAATTTTTCTTCAATCACCACATTGCTGTGCGTCCCGCATTTCTGGGTATCGATCAGGTCACGCCTGAGCAACGTCTTCCCGGCGGTTTTCCAAAAGCCTTCTCCAACCGCCAGCTCTTTGCCATTCTCGGTGAACTTCACGTTTGAAGCGAGCGGCAAACCGGACGGATCGTGTGCCTGAAGGGCTGCGAAATATTTGTCGACAATGCCTTTAAGATTCTCGCGCGAACAGGCCGTGTCGCCCGATTGCGCGTTCGCCACTATATTGCTTCCCCATGCCATGAAAAAAACCGCTACGAAAAAAGACATCAGCAATAATGGCCGCAAAACGCGCCGGATCAATCCGTTTTCAATACAATGATTATTTCCGTTATCCGTATGTTTCATCGTTCAATCCTCCTGTAATTAGAAATAAAAAAAATAGACATCATCCCATGCCTTCTCGTATTTTTTATTATTAATGTTCTCTTAACATAAATATCAATTTTTTCATAACACTTAAAATGTATGGTATATATTATATGCAAATCCTTTTTACAAGCTCTTTTTTGCCATCGCTCTATCCCTATCTCCTAGATTAAAAGCATTCAGCGGAGCCTTAGATCCATCTGTGCCCATAAAAGGCCTAACTGAATGAAATAGCTATATTATTTTAAGTAATTCACCATCAAAGTTGCACCAAAATTGTTCTTTGACAGCTCGCTGATTCAAGTATGTTCTTAATGCCCGACACCTGCTATATAATTGCAAGTCAATATAAATGGGTGTATGCTTTTTGACAAAAAATCATTTTTCAATCTTTCCAGAGATCATGTCAAATAGACATGATCTCTGGAACTGTATAATCACTTGTTAGCCCCATGGGTGTTTCATTATTAAGGATTTCTTAGATGACTGATAAACTTATATTCGTTAGTTGTGGACAGCAAACAGAAGAAGAGAAAATGATTGGCACTTCTGTCAAACGACTTGTCGATTCAAAGCTTGGTTTCAAAGCCTATTTTGCTGAATATGTACAGAGCCTTGATGCCTTAGTAAAAAATATTTTTGAAGGACTTAGAGGGTGCTCTGGCTTAATATCTTTTATGCATGAACGCGGGGTCGTTAAAACACACGACAACAAAGAATGGGGTTATAGATCATCTGTTTGGGTCAACCAAGAAATTGCAATATTAGCTTATCGCAGGCAATTTGAAGGGATAGAAATACCTATCCTGGTATTCAAAGACGAAAAGGTCCGATTAGAAGGTGCGATGACTTCACTTATTGTAAATCCTAAGCCTATTAGATCAGAATCTGAAATGCTCATACAAATTGATTCATGGCTCAATTCCACCGGGTTCCCTTATAGAGGGGCAACTAATGATGACCGTTTTAATTCTAAATGGGAAAAGCTTTCCCCAATGTCCAAAAAAGTAATATCTGCTCTTTTAGATGAAGGTGGGAATAACGTAAAGGAATCTTCTATAAGATCATGCCTTAGAGAAGCCTATGGTATAGGCGGGAATGAATCGAGCAAAGCTATTATAGATGCCAAGCTTGAATTTATAAACACCGATCTCGTAAAATTGATTCATAATATATACTCGGGAGATGAGATGTCGATAAATCCTACATGGGAATGGCATATATCGCGTGAAGTGACAAAACTAAGATGATGAAGGGCTAACAAAGCCCTTTAACTAAGACCTAGGCGATGAAACGCCGCCTGGCTTGTTAAGGGCACGTTAGGCGGCTATACCTTCGCGCATGTGAAACCCTGTGGATACTACGGACGAGGGAATGATGATAGCTATGAAATTTAAAAACCAACATTTCTGGATCACCGCGATTGCGCTTTTTTCGTTTTTCCTCTGGCAACCCTGCGCTGGTGCTACACCTTCGGTCGAAGGCCATTGGGAAGGGTTAATGGTTCGCGAGGGAGCGGAGCTACCGGTCAGTTTCGATTTTGTCCGCGACGCTGCAGGCTTGATAGGAACTTTCAATTCTCCAACGCAACGTGCTATTGGATTGCCATTACAGAACGTTGGTTCCTCGGCTCCTAAAGTCCATTTTGAGTTGGTTGGCGATGACGTGACAGTCGTTTTTGACGGAGAAGTGACGACTGATGCGCTTACCGGCTTGTTCCGTGAGGGTGATGCTCAGGGCGCGTTCTTCTTGAAACGTAGAGAAACTAAGCCGCTCTTCTACAGACAGGTGGAGGTCAGCTTTACGAACGGAGATGTCATTTTGTCCGGGACGCTGCTTCTTTTGCCTCTGACCGAGGGGCAACATCCTGCGGTGGTCTTTCTTCATGGCTCCGGCCCGGTAAACCGGCGCCGTATCGCGATTTCTCGCCGAACACCTCGTTCAAAACGGGATCGCAGCGCTGATTTACGATAAACGAGGTGTGGGGAAATCAACGGGTGACTGGAAACGTTCGACTTTTAACGATCTGGCCGGCGATGCCGTTGCTGGTGTCCAGATGCTGCGACAGCGACCGGAGATCAATCCGCGGAAGATTGGAATCTATGGTCATAGCCAGGGCGGGACCATCGCGCCTCTGGTAACTGCCATGTCAAAAGACGTGGCCTTTGTTATCAGTGCAGCAGGGGTTGGCATACCGATGTGGCAATCCGAAGTATACAGCCTGACCAACCAGGTCAGCGCCGCAGGTTTCTCCGACGACGATTTCTCCAACGCGACGGTGTTTATAAATCAGTTCATCACAGTCGCACGAACCGGCAAAGGCTATGAACAGCTCGACGCGGCCGTGGAAAAGGCGCGCGGCACCAAGTGGTTTCCGGTCGTTGAGCCACCACCTAAAAATCACTGGTTTTGGCCATTCTACAGGCAGATCGCGGACTACGATTCCACGGTCTACTGGTCAAAGGTCACTGTCCCGGTGTTGTTGATTTATGGGGAACGCGACAAAACCGTCCCGCCAGGGCCAAGTATTTTGAACATAGACCGAGCCTTGAAGAAAGCCAGAAATGGAGATTACACGATGGTAATTCTTCCGCGGGCCTCGCATGGACTCAACATCAATCCGGAGCCAAACCAGCCATTCGAGTGGTGGTATATGGCTCCAGGCTTTCCAGATCTGTTGACCGCATGGATCAATCAAAGGATGAAATGATAAAAGTGGTCGTGATATGAATTATACGCAGGTGTTTGTCGGCACCAAGGCCGAGTATCGTGCAACTCCAGACGCTCCTCAGATGCAGAAGCTTGGGGACACAGGCATTAGTAGCTATGAGCGATGACGCACCTAAAAATTGCTGCAGGCAATGCGGGATTGCCGTTCCATTTCCGCTATCGCGGACTACGTCATCAACCCCGCGTGCCTGAGATCTGCACGTTGAGACTGTCGGAAAAGTTAATTTTTATAAATATTGAAGAATTTGTTTCCGATTACAGGCGATTAGAGACGATTATTGTAAAATATGATTATTGAGAAAAAATGAATTTTAATAAAATATAGTTTTTCAACAGACTCGTTAGCATACCGTAGTCTGGAAGTAAATTTCATATGAGGTTTAAATATCTATGAAGGAAAATGATCTTCGACTCTGGGATGGAACTCCACCTGATACTGAACTTGTGACATCCGGTGGGCCTGATAATGTGGGGCTACCAACGTTGACCCCCTTTATACTGAAGAGTGCGGAACCGCGTCCGACAATCATTGTTTGTCCCGGCGGAGGATTTAGAATGCGGGCTCATCATGAAGGCGAGCCAGTTGCTCGATGGTTGAATACTATCGGAATTACAGCATTCGTCTTAAATTATCGTGTCTTCCCATATACTCCGACTACAGCAATAAAAGATGCGGTGCGAGCAATCCGGTATCTTCGGTACCATACACAAAAATTGAATATTGACCCAGACAGAATCGGAATGATAGGATTTTCAGCAGGTGGCCGTATGACAGCTTTTCTGGGAACACATTTTGAAAATGGAGAAACTAATCCAGATAGCGAGCAGGGGAAAATCATAACTGAAATATTTACCGAAAAAGATCCGGATCAAATAGATCGGACCAGTGCTAAACTGAATGCTATCATTTTATGTTACGCGGATGTATTGAATACCCGGGAAAAAATCATCAAAGCCGGGAGAGAAGCCCCTTCGCAAGCGGTGATTGATGCTCTGTCACCTTTGAATCAAGTTTCGGGTAAAACTCCGCCCGCTTTCCTTTGGATTTCCCAATCCGATGAACTGGTTTCCTATAGGGAGAATCTTAATTTTGCTGAAAATCTTGCCAGGAATAATGTACCGTTTGAGTTTCATTTATTTGCTAAAGGTCGTCATGCTGTAGGATTAGGAACGGATCAGCCCGGAGTATCGATCTGGCCGAAACTCTGTGAAATATGGCTTCATAATTTGTGGATGGAAAAATAAGTGTTACTAGGGACTCTTGAGCTTTTGTAGAGCCCATGCAACGTTTTTGCCGAAGTTCCAGGCCGTTTTTATGCCTTCTTCGTCCTTAATAACCTCGCCCTTTTCCCTCCCGAAGGCTATGTTCAAATACGTTGATCCCGGTACAACTATTCCCATGCTGAGAAACCAGAAAAGCATCTCGGCCAGGGTGGAATTATGCCCGGCGGGGGTCGATGGAGATCACTAAGCAAGGCTTGTACAGGGTCATGCGATGCGAAGATGTTTAGAGGCAATACTCAAACAAACAGGGGCGCAAAAACCGCGCCCCTGTTTGTTTAATGTCATTGAGACGATCCCATTCCAAGATAAAATTAGATCGTTAAGATCGTGGTGCCGCTGTTGCCCATTAGGCCGTAGGTCTGAGCCATGGCCACTTTCGGATTCTTCACTTGGCGCACGCCGCATCTCCCTCTGAGTTGATTCGCGCATTCAATGACCTGCCAGATCGCTTGAGCTGCAACCGCCTCTCCATGTGAAGAAAACCCGCCGCTCAGGTTTGTGGGCAGTCTGCCGTCGATTCTTGTTTCACCGTCTCGCAGCATCTTATCCGCTTCACCCTCTTTACAGAATCCGCAGCATTCCAGATACACCAGGTAATGCCAGGAGCTGTTGTCGGGCAGTTCAAAATAGTCCACGTCCTCTGGGCCGATGCCGGCTTTTTTATAGGCCTGGTGGGAAGCGGAGTAGCTTTCACTAAGCATGGGGGCCTCAGGGACGGCCGGGCATGACACCACCCCAATACGTATGGTCGGGTCGCCGTACATGGCGCTACCCATAGTTACGGCGTTAATCTTCACCGGCTTATCGGCTTTGCTGATCAATTTCTTGTCGGCTGTAACAATAGCCGCCGCGGCACCGGTATACACCGGGCAAATCATATATAATCTTAAAGGATCAACAACATAGGCGGATTTCAGCACTTCATCCACTGTGTAAACCTTTTTAAACACAGCGTCCGGATTCTTGGAACCATACTCGCTCATCACGACTTTCACCAATGCCAAATCCTCTTCGGTAGTGCCGTATTTAGCCATTCTTTTTCTGCATTCCAGCGCCCAGAAAACAGGATTAGGCATGCCGATCATTTTCCATCTGATTACGTCCCTATCCTGAACAGCATTGTCTGTTTTGGCGGAAAAAAAGCCTTTTGGCGACACGTCGGCGCCAAATGCCAGTGCTGTATCAGTCTGGCCGGAAGCGACGCTATTGTATGCCATTTGTAGGGCGGCAGTGCCTGTAGCGCAGGCGTTGTATACGTTTATCACCGGCACGCCGGTTTCGCCAAAAACGCTTTCCTGATATTGACCGGAAAGGTGACCGGCGTTTCCGCCCCAAATGAAAATCCCGGCCATGATTGCCTGGATTTGTTTCCATTCGATTTTGGCGTCTTTCAAAGCGTTGTCAATAGCCACTGTGCCGAAATTGGTGAATACTTGTTCAGAGCGAATTAACCAGGGGTGTATCCCTGTTCCAATAATATATACATCTCTCATCTTAATTATTCCTCCTTATGATTTTCGTTAAATCGATTATTTCACAGCCCGAAACGCCCAGGTCACCACTTCCTGTTTTTCATCATTTGTAAACATCTTAAGAGTGACCGTTTCCATTTTCATCCCCAGTTTAAGGGATTTCACATCAGTTTCTGTGATGATGCCTGCAATCTGAATCTTTTCATTTTCAAACTCAACCAGACCGATACCAAATGGGACAATGCTTGGCTCTATTCTAAACGGCGGTGGTGGAGTATAATGCATAATTACATAGCTTGCCAGCTTACCCTTATTTGGAAGCAAGACATCTTCTACCCCCTCCCTTGAGCAGCCAGGGCGATGTTGGTAATGCTCCCTTGGAAAGAAGTAAGTACCGCATGAGTTGCATTTTGCGCTCATTAATCTGACTTCACCGGTGGACCAGTCCACTAAATTCGGTATTCGAGCTACCATGTTTGACACGTTTCCCATTAGTTTTATTCCTCCTCGTTGATATTCTAAATTAATAAAAAATGCCGCTATCGGCCGATAAACTTCGGAGCCCTTTTTTCAAGGAAAGCATTGACGCCTTCCACCTTGTCTTCGAGGCCCAAAGAAAGGCTGTAGAGTTCATATTCATATTTCAGGCCGCTTTCCAGATTTGTCTGCATGCCGTAATTGATAGCTTGTTTGGCCAGTTTGAGGGCCGCAGGGCTCTTAGTGGCAATTTTCTTAGCTATCTCTTTGGCTGTCGGCATAAGTTGATCTTCGGGCACTACCCGATTGATCATCCCTAGGCGAAAGGCCTCTTCAGCGGTGATGATATCACTGGTGAAGATAAGCTCCTTGGCCCTGCACACACCGATCATCCGAGGTAACCGCTGGGTGGCTCCTCCTCCGGGGATAATGCCGATATTGAGCTCGGGTTGGCCGAACTTGGCCTTCTCCGAAGCAATGATAATGTCGCAGCCCAGGGCGATCTCATTACCTCCACCCAAAGAAAAGCCGTTGACTGCCGCGATGACTGGTTTTGGCAACTTTTCGACCCTCTCCCCCAAGCGATATAAGTTATGGGCGTGATAGGGTGTGGTCTGGCTGAATTCTTTGATATCAACGCCGGACGCAAAGGCCTTGCCGCTTCCGGTGAGAATCAACACCCTGATATCGTTATCGGCCTCCACCTCGGCGATGGCCGCAGTGAATTCGGCCCGGACCTGATTGTTCACAGCGTTTCTCGCATCGGGACGGTTAAATGTGATGATGGCGATATTATCTTCTTTTTCGAAAATAATGCTTTCGTATGCCATAATATTCCCCCTTATCAGGCAGATTTTTTATTTTTAAACATACTGTACTGACATAGTTTACTTAAAGCTTTTACTCCGGAAATCAGAGAAGGGAACACAGGCAAGTCTTTCCCCATTTCGTCCATAATAACGTTTTTATATTTGTTATACCCGACAATCAAACAGATGACCACCGGTTTTCCGACTTCCTGGACGATTTTCTGAATGATTTTTTTCTGAACAGCTTCCTCGGTATAGTCGAAACCGGCCAGCATCAATATCACAGCGTCTATGTTTGGATCTCTGATTGCAGCAGGGAAAGTGATTTCCAGGGTTTTTGTAAAACCGATTTTGGTTACGGAAAAATACAGGTCAATAGGATTTCCTACCGGCGTGTCGAACTTGTCTTCCACTTTTGCAATCGTTTCCGGTGTCAGCTTGGGGAGTTCCAGACCAAAGTTCGTACACAGATCAGAAACAACAACACCGACACTTCCAGCCACAGTGACCACTGCAACGCGATTACCTTTGGGAAGCGGCTGAGTGGAAAAAACCTTGGCGAAATCTTTCAATTCCGTAAAATCATCAGCCATGGTCATACCGGTTTGTTTGATTGCCGCTTCGACAATCTTGGCATTGCTGGCAATACTGCCGGTATGACTGAAGGCAGCTCTGGCGCCGGCTTCTGAGCGACCCCCGCTGAGAAAAATAATCGGTTTTTTGGGTGTAACTTTCTTGGCGATCCTGGTCAGGTTTCTTCCATCGGTAACAGTCTCCAAATACATTGAAATGACATCGACACTATCGTCATTGCCGAAGTATTCCAACAAGTCGTTTTCATTCACATCGCACTTGTTTCCAATTGAACATACTTTGTTGATACTCAGACTTTCATTTTCAACGATATCCGAGGCCATCCCGGCAGCCAAGATACCGGATTGTCCGATAAGCACCACGTTCCCCCGGGAGACTTTTTTGGTCATCGGATAAATGGATGTCACAATATCACGAGATACGATGCCGGAGCAGTTCGGCCCCATGACCCTGATATTGTTCTTCTTGGCGATATCGACGATCTGCTGCTGAATAACCTTGCCCTCTCCACCCATTTCAGCGAATCCGGCAGACTCAATAATAATTGCTTTAACGCCTTTTTTGGCGCATTCTTCTACTGCTCCAAGGGTAATTTTCGGTGTTGGAAGGGCCGTGACAACAAGGTCAACGTCACCGGGTATTTCTGTTACGCTGCGAAACACCTTATATCCCAATATCTCGTCTGATTTCGGATTTACCGGATAAACCTCACCGGCAAAATCGCTATCGGCGATATTTTTTACAATGACATAGCCCAGTTTTCCGGGAGTTCCGCTGGCCCCGACTACAGCAACCGATTTTGGTTTAAAAAATAAGTCCATCATGGCTGAATTGTCCTTATGTTTTAGTCTTGAGTAAATTAATTAATTTGCTTCTAAAATAATTCGCGCGTCAACAACAACAGCGCCTTGTTTATATGCAAAAACAGGATTCATATCGATTTCTGCAATACCTTCTGTTTTATCAACAAGCTGTGAAAGTTTTAGAAGCATGTTCTCAAGAAATGGAATGTCAGCAGAATCTTGTCCCCGATATCCTTCCAGCAATTTTTTCCCTTTGATCTCATTAATCATTTCGGATGCATCGTTTTTTTCGAGGGGAACAATTCGAAAAGCAACATCTTTTAACAGTTCAACGAATATCCCACCCAGTCCAAACATAAGAACCGGTCCAAATGAGGGGTCTTTGGTCATTCCTATAATTACTTCAGTGCCTGGTTTTGCCATTCCCTGAACAGTGACCCCTTCGATATTAGCATTGGGGTATTTGGCAGTACACGATGCCATAATGTCGTCATAGGCTTTTTCTACCGCGGCCTTGTCCTTTAAGTTGAGTTTCACGCCACCGGCATCGCTTTTATGGGTGATATCAGCCGAAGAGACTTTCAATACTACCGGATAACTAAATTGCTCACTCAACTTTAAAGCCGCATCTTTGGTCGCAGCCAGCCGCGTGTCCGTACAGTTGATGCCTGACTGCGTTAGAATCTGTTTGGCTTCAATCTCCGTAAGGACGGCACGATTCTCTTGCCTGGCTTGAGCCAAAATTTCTTTTACCTTCATTATACCTCCTCACTTGCCCGATACCTGTTCGTGAACTCGATGTTGTAAACGCCAGCCGAAGGGGTCAGGCCTCAACATTCAACGAGTCTCCATTCTATATGTTACTGAGGACTTTTCTTAATTCCTGATTTCCCTTTATCGTTCCCGCAAATCTCCTGCTCAATTGGCTGAAAAATTAATTATTTCAACGGGTCAAAAATCAAAAAAAATCCTTAAGTCATTTAAGAGAAAAACTTTATAAAATTATCAGTTTTTTTTCATTTGTCAATATCTTTTTATCTTTTTATCAACGTACGTAATGTGTCACTGAAGCAGGGGTATAGGAACGAGTTCGGTTGGCCCGACACATGCTATATAATTGCAAGTCAATTTAAATGGGTGTATGCTGTTTGACAAAAAATCATTTTTCAATCTTTCCGGTGATCATGTCAAATAGACATGATCTCTGGAACTGTAGAATCACTTGTTAGCCGCGTTGGGAAAGGTTATCCCGTGAAGCTCAAAACCACTTCATGCCGCCGTGGGAGTCGGATCATCCTGGTCGTGCTGGTTACAGCGATGTTTTGGGTCATCTCGTGCGCGTCTCTGAAGCCGGTAACGAATAGCTACTCGGGACGCCCGTGGGTGGAGGGCGAGGAGCTGTTTCACCGCGACCCACGCTGGCTCGGAGCCGACGCCGCACTGTCGGTCCCTCTTGGCAACGATCGCACTCTCTGGCTTTTTGGCGATACGTTCGTGGCCATGACTGGGCCGTAACCGACGCAGCCCCGCATCCCAACGTTATAGGCGCTGCGAGACACCCGCGGTATTCAGCACTTAGAAAGTCTGATAGAAAAAATTGGACAAAGCGTAAGCGGAGCCTAATACAGACTCCGACTTGACAACCTACGTGGCAACTGTTGGCATCCACTGCCCGAGCCATTACGAAGTGCGTATGACGTGCTGGGGGATGTTTGGTTAGCGTGTGAAGGCTCCCGCACCGACCAACGAATGACACGAATGAAAGCACGTGCCACTCTAGGATTCGTGGGGGTAAACGCGCTCAAATATAGCAACCTTTATCATTTACAGACGTATTGGTAGGCAATTTAACATAATAAATAGCCCTACGGGCGGCTTTGTGGTGCCATGAAACGGAACTTCATCTGGTGGACACTCGTAATCGCATCTCTGGCGAACTTTATCATCATCGTCGACGCGTTTTTCCTGACTGTTGCTATCACAACACTCGTGCGAGAGCTGCACACCACCGTGCAGGCCATCCAAGCTACCCTCGCTGTGTACTCACTCGTGATTGCATGCCTGCTGCTGCTCGGCGCTAAACTTCAAGACATAGTGGGGCGCAAGCGGACCTTTTTATATGGAACGCTTGTCTACGGAATAGGAACTGTGATCGCCGCGCTTAGCCTCAACGCTCCCATGCTCTTCATTGGCTGGTCGCTCCTTGAGGGAATCGGTGCAGCACTCATGCTCCCCGCCTCCGCGGCGCTCATCTCCAGCACATATGAAGGCAACGAGCGCGCGTTCGCATTCGGCCTCTGGGCGGCTATCGGCGGGATCGCCGCTGCCGTCGGTCCGCTGTTAGGCGGCATACTAGCGACGTTTTGGAGCTGGCGTGTCGGCTTCGGACTCGAAGCGGTTATCGTCGTGCTGATCTTTGCACTCTCAAGGCGACTCTCCGAAGCACCGCCTACGATCACCTGGCGCGATCTTGATGTAGTAGGGGTCGCGCTATCGGCGGCTGGCTTCTTCCTAGTCGTCGCTGGAACGCTCACGCTAAACGACCTCGGGGCGTGGAACCGTGTTCTTGTGCTCATCGGCACAGGAGCGCTGCTCTTGGTAGTTTTTACGCTGTGGCAGCGCCGCCGAATCCACCACCACAAGGTTCCGCTCACGGACATCACGCTCTTTCGTGCACGCGCATATAGCGCGGGGAACGTGGCAAACTTGGTTTTGCGTCTTAGCCTTGCAGGAATCGTCTTCATCATCCCTATATTCTTACAAGCCGTAACGGGCGTAAGTTCCTTTATGACAGGAGTGGCATTTATTCCGCTAATGGTCGCCCTGCTCATCACCTCGTTTTTATCAGGACCGCTATCCGCACGCCTCGCCCCACGTTTCCTTATCCCCCTCGGCATTCTCATCGCTCTTTCCGGATCGCTGCTCCTGCGAGGCGTGTTTAGCTTAAACACGCAGATTGTTGATATTTTCCCGGGCACCATCCTCATAGGTGCAGGACTTGGGCTTGCTCTCGGACCGCTCGTCAACCTTATCCTCTCGTCAGCGCCTGACGAAAAGCAGGCAGATGCATCAGGAATCTTGAACACAAGCACGAACCTCGGAGAATCGTTAGGGACAGCGGTCATCGGAGTGCTCCTTATTGTCAGCATCTACTCGGCGCTCGGCCCTGCAGTCGAAAAGGCATATCCAAACCAAGTGACAGCACAGGACGTCAAAGCGAACCTTCCGCGATGGGTTGACACACTCAAGACGACAGATCTACAGGTTGTGAAAGCAGAGCAGAATACCACGACGCAGATCGTCAACGAGACAATGAGTACTGCGATGCAACACGCAGTTGATGGCATCTCGCTCTTCTTGTTTGGTGGGTTTGTCGCTTCGCTTTTTATCGGTCGCCGGACGCACGTCGTGGAACCGCGTTAACGGCAGTCACTCTATTAGCTTTATTGAACGAGTAGCCTGGCTCGGTTGTCCTTCATGCTTATGTGAACAGCTTTTCCATTAATATGATTAGGCACGGTTGCGATATGCGAACGTTGCAGCAGGTGCTGGGCATTTAAACATTAATATAACATCTCTTAGAGGACGGCAGCGTGGATCCGATACGTCTTCCGAAGGCTATCGGATCGATCGTGACCAACTATCGTGGCTCAAAGGCCACGTCAGTGCCTGAAAAGGCTATAGCAGACGTAGTCCAGCGACTCGTAATTGCCGCTGAGCAGCTTGGGAAGATGCCTTATCAAGGAAAAACCACGAAGACGTATGAGATGCTGGCGCAGGTGCACCAACAGCTGAAGAATTCATGACCAGAGCACAGATTCGTCAGAGGGCTTAAAGAGTCTATGCGACACATTGGACGATCAAAAATCGGCAAACTATCTGCCAAAGGCATCACCTACCCACAACTCCGATTGCCGCATCAGTATTCTAGCACCATAGGAGATGTGGCAGGCATTTTTGAAACTGAACACGAAGGAAAACAAGCGTTCTTGATCGTCACAGAACAGCGTGCGCCAAAAAGTGACACAGTTTTAAAACCAAGTGCAAAAGTTTTAAAACCGTGTGACACCGTAGCGCACCGAGCCAATGAAATTCTTGTCGAAGATCAGGCGGATTGCGTAGGACAATCAGAGGTAGAAGAACGTTTGTGCACCCGTATAGAAACTTTTAATAGCTCCACCATCTTGCACGAGCCACTGCCTGATACCCCGATAGGATCCCGATCAAGAGGCCCAAAACGAGTCCGAGGGCGACACCTGTAGACGACGCAAAATATGTGAAGAAGTATGTGCCAAATATCGCGGTACCCACCGCCATGCCGATGGCGCTAAAGATCATACCCATCTGTCTCCTGCTCCCTGCAAGTGTCCCGGCGACGACGCCTGCGATGAGTCCAACTACTGCTCCGATACGTGCGCCGTCGACAATCACTAACGTACCGCCAAAGGTGACGCCGTAACGGGTAAATGCGATCCACGCGGCGGCCGCCCCCAAGACGCTGTAAAATATCGTGTGAAATGCGGCTGACCAGTGTCGAGGATGTAGTAGCAGTCCAATGAGCGCGCCCAGGACCCCGCCGATGATGCCGCCGACGTACAGCCCGGCGAGGGCGCCGAATATCCAATAAGATGACGCTTGCAATCCAGCTCAGGATCACGCTCACGAGGAGGTAGAGTATAAGTTCAAACAGGCCGCCGAGAATGGCGCCCAGCACGAGCCCTGCCACTAGTCCGAGTATGATGGCAATAAGGGCCCCGCCCAAGGTGTTGCGTGGCACGCGACGTCCCCACCTCGCTAAGCGCTCGTACGGGTTTTTAAGCATTTCGCTTTGGCTATATGATGTTGCATTTGAGAGACAGCGAGTGACTTAGGTCGCAAATTTAGTATTACGGCTCTTTCTTTAGCGATGCCGTGGCCATGGTCTTCCG
>CAVZMS010000067.1:0-10114 GCA_963776085.1 uncultured delta proteobacterium | reverse complement strand
CTTCCCGCCACAAGCGATTTCTATCAGCACCCCATGGGAGTTGTGGTAGTAGCGGATAGCGAAGAAATATGCGATCGCGCGCTCCGGCTGATGGAAATACAATGGGAAGAACAGCCGTTCATTCTGGATATGGAAGAATCGCTGAAACCGAACGCGCCCAAAATCATGCCCGAGGTTTTGCGATTGAATTCACAGCGCCAAGGACCCGAATACTCTCCTGACCAGAACAACCGAAATCGGAGATGTCCAGAAAGGATTCGCCGAGGCGGACAAGGTAATCGAGTATACGATCACGAGAGCGCCCAATACAGTGGCGGGCGTTGAAGCGATGGCCTGCGTCGTCCAATGGAGAGGGGATTTTCTGGATATCTGGCCCCATCATGCGTCGCATGTTGAGCCGATGCTGAGCAATCCGAGCCTTCCCTCAGTCGGATTGTCATTCGTCTCACTCGGGTATGGAAGTATACAAGCCGATGTAAAATCCCCGCCGAAGGATAGAACAGAGCCCCTTCCCCCTATTTGCGAAGCCAACAAAATAACTGTGACCGTGCCGTACCAGGGCGCATGGTACGGCGGCATTTCATGGCTTGGATACTCCACGGCATTTATACGCATGGCTGCAATCCTTGCAAAGAGAGCGCAAAACCGGCCGGTGAAATTGCTGTACGATGAAAGCCATTTTTATCTCACCGGGGATGACGCGGCAATTTATCGATGCAAGGTGGGCGCTAAAAAAGACGGAACCATCACGGCCTGCGACTGGCATGTCGTGGGACCTGCCGGGGAGCTGCATATTGATAAAACGCATGAGTCCACCAAAATCCCAAACATGCGCAACACGCAGGAATGGGCTCTGATCAATCAAGGCCATCACATTTGCTTCCGGCACGGCACGCAGTGCTGCGTTCCGCATAACGTAATGTTTGACCGCGTCGCTGCAGAATTTGGCCTGGACCCGACAGAAGTCGCTCTTAAAAATGACGGCTGCCAGGGACACGATTGGGATTGGATAACGCAGTACCAGAAGGAGAATGGATTTCCCCAAAGGCAGAGCCTGAGGGAAGTTATCAAATTGGGAAAAGAAGCAATCCATTGGGACCAAAAGTGGCATGCGCCGGGCGCCAGGAAGCTGGCGAACGGAAGGATGCATGGACTCGGATTTGTCCATATTAACGAGTGGAGTTGGATTGCGGGCAGGCAGTTCGCCTGCCTGGTGCTGCGCGACGGGAAACTCACGATCATAGGAATGCGCGCGGATTTCGGAATGGATACCGAATCGGCTTTCCGTCACTGTGTCGCTGCAGAAGCGGGATTAAGATATGAAGACATCGTGATCCAGCAACAGCGGTCGGATGCGAACACTTACCGTTTCTGGGTTCCAGGCGGATCGATGGGGATCAGCCAGAACACTCCTCAACTGATAGTCGCGGCCAGAGAGCTGAAACGGAAGATCATCGATTATGCCGTGCGCCGCCCCTCCGGCCCGATGATTCCAGGGCTCGGATCTGGTTCCGGCCAGCCCGTGTTCCCCGGGAAAAAAGCTGAAGATCTCGACGTTAAAGAAGGTTTTGTTTTTGAAAAGGCAAATCCGGGCAATAAAAGAAGCGTGAGGGAAGTGGCCGACTGCATTCTGGGGAGATGATCCGGCGATCATCCATCCAGCTGCTCCTGGTGTATCCGGATTGACTTTAAACGGCAAGCCGCACCCGCAGATGTATATCATGAGCCGACAGGCCCACTTTATAGAAGTAGAGGTGGATGTGGAGACCGGAGAAGTAATCGTCACCAATCTGGTGTGCGTCAATGATGTCGGGCATCTGTTCAATCGGCGCGGAGCGGAAGCGCAACAATATGGCGGCGCAATTATGGGTTTGGGGAGAAGTGCAACTGAAGAAAAAATCTACTGCCCGAAAACCGGTGTCGGATTGAATTTCGACAATATCGGTTACCACATCGGGACGATGAATGATTACCCGGATGTCAAGTGCATTATTAATGAAAGTCACCTGGGCTATTCGTCCTACGGCGCTTGCGGCATCGGAGAAGACTCCGGCGCCTCTCTGTCGGGAATCACCGCAGGTGCAATATACAATGCCACCGGGAAATGGGTTCTCGATTATCCAACGACTCCCGATAAGGTTCTCAAAGCCCTCGGGAAGATCTAATAAAAAAGAGGATGTAGAATGTCAGAAAAAAAGAAGAAATCTGCAGAAGAGGAAAGCAAAGAAGGATTTGGACATTTATCCCGCAGAGAATTTCTGAAGGATGCAAGCCTGGTCATCGGCGGCTCCACAATGGGCTCAATAGCTGTTGCGGCCGAGACAGAACCGCAACAGCAGGCCAAAGCGAGTGCTGTCGCGAAAGCCCCGTGCATACAGGTATCAACGGACTACAAACACGATAGAATTGACGGTCAATGGTGGAAAGTACCGCTATACGGTTGAACCGCATTGGAGTTTACGGCAACTCCTGCGGGATGAGATCGGTCTGACTTCGCCCAAAGACTGGTGCGGAGGACAGGGAGCTTGCGGTTCTTGCACTGTGATCATGAACGGCAGGCCGATTCTTTCCTGTTTAACCCTGGCTTGCGAATGCGATGGCGCCAAGATTGAAACGGCTGAAGGCATTGCCAAAGCCAAGCATCCGATCATTCAGTCTTATATCAAGTGGAACGCTTTTCAATGCGGCTATTGCACCCCGGGATTTGTAACTACAGCCAAAGCGCTACTGGACAGGAATCCGAATCCAACCGAGGCTGACGTTCGAGATGCTCTTGGCGGCAACCTGTGTCGCTGTGCTACCTACCAGCGGCATCCGCCGGCTGTATTGGAGGCTGCTGAAGCTTTAAAGAAGGTTTAATTAGTGCCCATCCAGAAACAGTCTGTTTCTGGATGGACACTAGAGAGGTTTTAAATATGAAGACATGGAAAAAATTCGCACACGTGAATGCCAAGACAGTCGACGAAGCTGCTTCTATTTTAAGTGCAGGGAAAGCGGCGGTCATAGCCGGCGGTACGGATATTCTGGGCACACTGAGATTTGAAATATTGCCGAACTATCCTGAAGTCCTGGTGAACCTCAAGAGCATTTCCGGCCTGGACTACATTAAAGAAGAAGCGGGTATGCTTAAAATCGGCGCTTTGACAAGACTGGAAGACATTGCGAAAAGTGCTGTGGTGCGGGCCAAATATACGGCACTTGCAGAGGCGGCACACCGAACGGCGTCTCCGCACATAAGAGAGATGGGAACAATCGGCGGCAATATCTGCCAGCTCACGAGATGCTGGTATTTCCGGAATCCCGACAACAGGTTCAATTGCTTGCGCAAGGGCGGCAAGATGTGCTACGCGATGGCGGGAGACAACCGGTACCATTCAATATTCGGGGCGGTCAAAATGTGCCTGGCGGTAAATCCAAGCGATACGGCGCCGGCTCTGGTGGCGCTGAACGCAAAGATTAAAACGAACAGGAGATTGATTGAGGCTGAGAAATTCTGGGATATGGTTGTACCGGGCTCGACCATACTGGCAATGGACGAAATCGTCACGGAAATACAGGTGCCGACACCGGCGACGGGAATTAAGAGCTCATTCATCAAATTCGCCATTCGGAAGTCGATAGATTTTCCCATTGTGAATTGTGCTGCGATGGTTGGGGGAGGAGATGCGCGGATATGCCTCAATGCAGTGCACAACAAGCCCTATCGCGTATTGAAGTCTGAAGAATTGATCAAGGGAAAATCTATCAACGAATACAATGCGGATGCTGCCGGTGCTGCTGCTATTGCTGATGCCAAGGCTCTTCCGGGCGATAGAAATAAGTGGAAGATACAGATAGCGCGGACTATGGTCAAAAGAGCCATACTGGGCTGCGCTTGAATGGCTGTTTTATGATGGGGTGATTTTCTATTGACCTACAACACCGAACTCCATATACTACATTTCTTAAAAAGTGAATTCTTATCAACCACAAAGTCACGAAGGGAGAAGCCTGTGGAATATCGACCTTGGACATGGAACGCTCCGGAAAACAGCAAGGAAATGAAAAGCGGATCTCACCCGGCAGGATGCCTATGAAAGAGTCAGCGGCCAGGCTGTGTTTACGCGTGACGTAAATTTTCCCGGAATGCTCTACGCCAAGATCCTTCTTTCGCCTTATGCGCATGCAAGAATCGCAAGTATTGACACGAGCGAAGCTGAAGCACTGGTGGGCGTCAGGGACATACTGAAGTTTGACGATCCGGACATCGCATATGAAAACGGAATCCATCCTGGATTCGAGGTTTCCCGCAATTACAATCTTCTGACGCTACCCAGAACAGCCGAATTCTACCAGCATCCCATGGGAGTTGTGGTTGTAGCCGACAGTGAAGAAATCTGCGACAGAGCGCTCAGGCTCTTGAAAATAGAGTGGGAGGAACGGCCGTTTATCCTTGAAATGGAAGACGCATTAAAGCCGGACGCGCCCAAGATTATGCCTGAAGTGAAGTTTATGAATCCAAGCGCCAAAGAGCCGAACACGGTATTGACCGACCGTGCAGAATTCGGCAACGTCGAAAAAGGCTTCGCGGAAGCGGATAAAGTCATAGAGTACACGATCACCCGGGCCCGGAACACGACGGCCGGGGTAGAGCCGATGGTATGCGTCGCGCAGTGGAGAGGCGATTTTCTGGATATCTGGGTTCATCACCAGGATCTTCCTCTCAATGTTCTCACCACTCCCAACAACGTCCGCGAAAAGCCTCAGCCTCCTATCGCCGACTGGAGCAAAATTACCGTCACCATGCCCTATCAGGGCTCATGGTTCGGCGGCCTTTCCTGGCTATCCTACTCATACTCCTTTATCCGGCTCGCCGCGATACTGGCAAAGAGAGCCGGCGGAAAACCCGTAAAACTGCTTTGGGACGAAAGCGGCTATTACTGCGGCGGCGATGACTGCGGAACCTACAAATGCAAGGTAGGCGCCAAAAAAGACGGGACCATTACGGCGTTGCATTGGCACATGTTGGGAATAAGAAATCCTGCGATGGAAAAAACGCATGAAAGCACCAAAATCCCCAACATCCTCGGCACTCAGGAATGGGCGTTGATTAATAAAGGCCATTCCATGTGTTTCCGGCATGGCGCACATACCTGCGTCCCCCACAATGTGATGTTTGATCGTGTCTGCCGCGGAAATGGGACTGGATCCCACGGAGGTTGCCCTGAAAAATGACGGCTGCAACGGGCATGACTGGGAATGGGTTACGCGCTATCAGAAGGAAAATGGTTTTCCCCAGAGGTGGAGTCTCAAAGAAGTCATTGATAAGGGCAAAAAAGCCATAGGATGGGATGAGAAATGGCACACGCCGGGGACCAAAAAGCTTGCCAATGGAAAGATGCATGGCATGGGATTCATGCATGTGAATGAATGGCATTGGCACGCGCCTATCCCGGGAATTTCCTTTGCCTGCCTGACGCTGCGCGACGGCAAGGTTGCCATCATCGCCGTGCGCTGTGATATGGGAATCGATACGGAGTCCGGCGCGCGCTTGAGTGTGGCCTCGGAGATCGGACTCAAATATGAAGACACCGTCATACAGGAGCGGCGCTCCGACAACAGCAATTTCCATTTCTGGCAGCCGGGCGGATCCTTTGGAACCGGCTACATCACGACCCAGCTGATCCTTGCCGCCAGGGAGCTGAAGCAGAAAATTCTGGAATACGCCGTGAAGCCAAAACCGGGGCTGTATACCAGTCCGGCAAGGCCTCCCTTTTCCCCAACCTGAAGCCTGAGGATCTGGATATCAAAGACAGTATGGTTTTTGAGAAGGCAAACCCGAACAACAGGAAGACGGTGAGAGAAGTGGCCGATGCATTCTGGGCCCTGGATCCTCCGATCGTTCATCCGCCCGCCGGCACGTTCTACGGACTGACTCTTGACGGGAAGCCGGATCCGGATCTGTATGCCATGGCCAGGCAGGCGCATTTCATCGAAGTTGAAGTGGATACCGAAACCGGCATGGTTGATGTGACCCAGGTCGTCTGCGTCAACGATGTGGGCCATCTATTCAATCCTGAAGGAGCGGCAGCCCAACAATATGGGGGCGCCGTTATGGGTTTGGGCAGGAGCGGCACCGAGGAGCATGTCTTTTGTCCGCGCACCGGAGTGGCTCTGAACTACGACCTGATCGGATACCATCATGGGAACGATGAACGACTATCCCCCCGCCCAATGCCTTATCAATGAGAGCCATTTGGGATATGCCGCCTATGGAGCCTATGGAATCGGCGAGAATGTCGGCGCCAGCATGTCGGGGATTACGGTCTCCGCAATATACAATGCGACCGGCAAATGGGTTCTCGATTATCCAACGACTCCCGACAGGGTTCTCAAAGCCCTCGGGAAGATCTAATAAAAAAAGGGGGTAGAATGTCAGAAAAAAAGAATAAATCTGCAGAAGAGGAAAGCAAAGAAGGATCTGGACATTTATCCCGCAGAGGATTTCTGGCTGTGCTACCTACCAGCGGCATCCGCCGGCTGTATTGGAGGCTGCTGAAGCTTTAAAGAAGATTTAATTAGTGCCCATCCCGAAACAGTCTGTTTCTGGATGGACACTAGAGAGGTTGACTCATGAAAACACACTTCAATGGAGAAAAAAACATGCAAAACATATTAAAACAAATAGCAAGAACGAGTCTGTATGTCTTATGCCTCATGATTATTGTTTCTCTGGCTTATGCTCAGGAGGCTCCACAGCTTAATGTCGTAAATGTCACTGAGAATATCACTGTAATTGAGGGTATGAGCAATACCACAATTCTAACAGGCAAAGATGGAATATTTATGATCGACACTCAAACCCAAGAGCTTATTGATCAGTTAATCACAAAAATCGCAGAAATCAGCAATCAACCGATTCGTTTCATCGCAAATACACATTACCATTTTGATCACACTGGGGGAAATGAAAAGGCTGCAAACACAGGCGCTATGATCATCGCCCATGAGAATGTACGCAAACGGATGAGCACCGAGCAGAGGATGGACATTTTGAATACGACCACTCCTCCTGCTTCAATAGCCGCTCTGCCAGTCATAACATTCAGCAAAGATGTGACGTTTTATATTAATGGTGAGGAAGTGCACGTGTTTCATATCGGAGCCGGCCATACTGATGGTGATGCAATCGTGCATTTCCGCAATGCCAACGTTATTCATCTTGGGGATTTATACTTTAATGGATTGTATCCTTATATTGGCATTGAGGCCGGCGGTTCAATCAATGCTATGATTCAGGTCGGTAATACCATCCTTGAAATGATCAATGATTCAACCAGAATCATTCCCGGACATGGACGAATAGCCAAAAAGGCTGAATATGCTGCATACCTGGAGATGCTAACAGGCGTCCGAGATGCGATTCGCCAGCAAATTGATGCTGGCAAGTCCTTAAAAGAAGTGATCGCGTCGAAACCCCTCCAGGCCTTTGATGCAAAATGGGGTAAGGGCTTGTTTACTTCGGATCAATTTACCGAATTAGTCTACACGGATCTATCAAGAAAATAACCTTTTATGTAATCGGAGATGCCCTTAAGTTTTTAAGTTTCTAATGAAAAGGGGGACGTCTGTGAAAACAATGGGGTCAGGGTTATATAAGCGAGATCTTCGACATTACCTTTTAAAGAGAGGAAGAAATGACATCAAATAATCTCAGGATCGTAATTAGTACCGGCGGTGGGGACGCCCCGGGTCTCAACGCAGTGATACGAGCGGTCGTGCTCGCGGCGGATAAACGCGGCTGGGAGGTTTTTGGATCGCGCAATGGTTATCAGGGCATGCTCGACACAGAGCATCTGATCCGTTTAGATCCGAGCGGGGTTTTTGGAATTGAACAGCTGGGCGGTACCATAATCGGTACAACCAATAAGGGTAATCCCTTCGAATTCCCGATCCCCAGTCTAACAGGCGAGGTGACGATCCGCGACGTATCCGCTAGGGTGATGGAAAACTTCAACAGATTGCATTTCAACGCCTTTATCGCCGTAGGCGGAGACGGTTCACTGAACATAGCCCATCGTTTTTCCGGGCTTGGCATGCCGGTTATCGGCATACCTAAAACCATAGATAACGACCTTTCCGGAACAGTGATCACCTTTGGTCTGGATACGGCATGTGTTACGGCAACTGAGGCGTTGGACAAGCTCAAGACCACGGCCAAAAGCCATGAACGCGTCTTTGTCGTCGAGTTGATGGGCCGCTACGCCGGGTGGATAGCCCTTGAGAGCGGTTTAGCCGGAGGCGCTGACGCGATTCTGATCCCTGAAATCCCTTATGATATCCGTAAAGTCGCGGACAGGATTCTCGATATCGATGTAGGTGGCAGGAAACACGCAATCGTCGTAGTAGCCGAAGGTGCTGTTCCCATCGATGGAGGAAGAACAATAAAAGGCGAAGGAGAGGCTGGGCGCCAAGAAGTCGTGCTTGGGGGAATAGCCGAACGAATTGCCAAAGAGCTAAAAGACCTCACCGGCAAGGATACCCGCCACTTGGTGCTTGGGCATCTGCAGCGTGGCGGCAGTCCAACCCGTTTTGACCGTCTGCTGGGAACGCGGTTTGGCGCTGCGGCTATCCGCTTCATCGAGCAGGGCAAGTTCGACACCATGGTAGCGCTCGATCCGCCTGTCGTAAAAGCTGTTCCACTTGCCGAAGCGGTATCGCGCATGAAGAGTGTGCCTCTGGACGGGGATACCATTCAGACCGCGCGGGATCTCAGCGTCTGTCTTGGAGACTAGCTTTTTCCTCACAAAGAGCGCTAAAAGACCAGCTAAAAGACAGCGAGGTCTGAAAAGACAGCGAAGTCTTCGAAGCAGTCAAAAAGGAATGGGTGTCAGATATTGAATCTTGACAAATCAATCTGCCTTGAAAAAGGGTTCGAGTATATTTATTCATGTAATAGCACGAAGGGAATGATTGTTTCTGTTTGTTAAATTGGAAATCACGAATAAAAATCTTGACATTGATAATTTATTGCATCAGCATAACCTCATTTTTTTATACGAGAAAAACTAATACACGTTTGAAATGATTTTAAATCCTAATGAAAGGAGGGATAACAATAATTATAGATCCTAATAAAAGGAGAGGGCACATTGATTTTTAAATCTTAATAAAAGGAGGAAAGAACAATGATTTCAAATTCTAATAAAAAAGCACGAGTTCTCCACTTTAACCTTAAACCCATCTATATCGCGGTGTGTGTTTTAGCTTTAAATAGTTTGCTGCTCATCCCATATACCCAAGCACAAGAAAGCGATCAAGCCCAAGAGGAATACAAGCTCGAGGAAATAGTTGTAACAGCTGAATTCCAGGAAAAGAATCTGCAGGTAACGCCAATAGCAATCACCGCAGTTTCCGGCAAAATGCTGGAGGATCAGAATATCCTTTCTGTAAAAGATCTGGGCTTGATCATTCCTAATGCAGTAATTCGTGAACAAGGTAACGCCTATGGCCCTAACGCTATGGTCTTTCTGCGCGGTGTAGGGTATGCGGATTTTATTCCTGCCATAGAGCCGGGTGTCGGGATCTACGTAAACGATGTCTACATCGACACTCTAGTGGGATCCATGTTTGATCTTGTTGATATAGAGCGTATTGAGGTATTGCGTGGTCCTCAGGGAACTCTGGCCGGAAAAAATAACCTGGGCGGTTCAATTCGAATAATTTCCAAACTCCCGCAAGGTGACAATACCGGTCATCTTCAAGTGACCTATGGGAACTACAACCGCCTCGACTTCCAGGGCAGCTATGACTTTCCTGTGATTGATGATAAGTTATTCGCGCGGATCTCAGCAAGCTCCAGAAAGATTGACGGCTACGTGGATGTTCTTGATTTTACCTGTCAAATGATCGCCAACGGCACGCCTGAAAAGGCCGGTTCTTTTCCTTCACAAGTTCGGACCAACAAAACGTCCCGTGGCGATTGTAAAATCGGCGAAAAAGGAGGTTCTCAAAGCGACGCCGCCAAACTTGTGTTACGTTATCTTCCTACCGACAAACTGGAGATCAACTTTGGTCTAGATTACACCGAGACTGTTGCAGATCCGAGTGCTGAAACTCTTCTTAAAGGTTTGAA
>CAVZMS010000066.1:0-18784 GCA_963776085.1 uncultured delta proteobacterium | reverse complement strand
TCCAGCCCGAATTCGGCGGCCACCCGGGTAATCATCACATCGTGCGGCACCGCCCAGAGCCGTGCCGGAAGCAGATCAGATGTCCTCTATTGACCAGCGGCCATTCCAGAGTGCTGTGAGATCCTCGGGAATTTTTGTGCACTCATAAATTTTTGTTGACCGCGGAATTCCGCACTCCTGATGCACGTGCCAGTGACAAAATGGCCCTGATCGTCCGATCTTTTTGCTCCCCACTTGCACGTATAGGTCCCCGGCCTCGTCTCCCAAAACCATGCGACCGCTCCCGTCGTACAGAAGCTTCACCGCCCTCCGCGCGCCCGGCCAGTACCACCGCGAGGCCGAGCAAAGCACATCGAATAAGCAAGCCAGGAGAATCCGCCGAAATAGGATCCTTGATAGGGCATCGTCACCATGATCTTGGACCACTCGGCAAGCGCAGGGACATGTTTTTCCCTGATATCAGAGGGATCGATCAAAAACCATTGCGGGATGACCTGATGGTGAATCCACAAATCCAGAAAATCTCCGCGCCACTGTGCAACGCAGACAGCCGGTTCAACGCCGGCCGGCGAGTTGTACTCTCTCGTTATCTTGTACTGTATTACTCTGACGGCTTCGGCAAATCCCTTTTCCATATCGCCGTATGTCACGTCTTCGGCAATAATGGTGTTTGGTTCCCTGGCTTTTTCATTGACCCGTTTAACTTCCGACATGATCTTGGTTGCATTCGGTTTAGCCGATTCCTCCATGTCCAAAATGAATGGTCGCTCTTCCCATTCAATATTCATCAGCCTCAGAGCCCGGTCGCAGATCTCTTCGCTGTCGGCTACGACGGCAACGCCCATAGGATGGTTATAGAAATCGCTGGTTTCCGGAAGACTGAGTATATTGCACATGCCGGAAACCTCATACCAGGCCCCGGTCCCGCTGTCGTACTTGATGTCGGGATCATCGTATTTAAGTATGTCTCTCACCCCTTGGAGAACTTCGGCCTTGCTTGTGTCGATTTTTATAATCTTTGCGTGGGCGTAAGGTGAAGTGAGGATTTTGGCGTACAGCATCCCCGGCAGATAGATGTCTCTTGTGTAAGTCGCTTTGCCGCTCGCCCTCTCATGGGCATCCTGCCGCGGCATTGCGCCCTGCATTTTCTTATAATTTTCCGGTGGTTTCCAGGTCCAGGGCCTGTATTCCATAAATTACTCCTTGGTCTAAATTACAAATTACGAATTACGCATTGAAAAGCAGGGATTGGTGTTTTATTTCGTAATCCGTAATTACAATCTACCTTGCCGACTATTGATAAGAACGCGCTTTTTGATGAACGAAGTATAAAGAATTTACCCTTTTATGTCAAACAAAATTCAGCCTCAGGATGTTGTGACGGGAACTCGCCTGCTGGATTTGGGAATTCTAACCAAGAATGAATAAGGTTGCCGATAGGGCAGCTATGGTATGTGATGTTGAGATAAGAGACATATTTTTAAGGGGCAAACAGAAGAAGAAAGTAAAGGCGAGGAGTCTATTTTGTTATTGGGCTTCTCGTGAATTAGGCATCTCATTGAGTGAATTAGCAAGACGACTTGGAATTAAGTATTCCAGGCGCAGGTTACTCAGCTGAAAGAGGTGAATTAATTGCCAGAGAGAACAATTATAAGTTAATAGATTAAAGAACTTAAAAATTTAAACCAGGGCGTCCCGCTATTCACGCTATTCACACTTTTCCGATCTTGACTCAGTCAGCTGGCTTCATACGTTTGCGGATTTTTCCCCAAAAGAATGTATCCAAAAGAGAGTTGTCCATATTTCTAAACATGCTTTGAAACTTTGGCCATGGAATTGAAAAGCTTTGCAGATCCCTTTTGACACAGACTCTAGCGGATGGATCAAACAATCCAATAACAGCTTTGGGGGCTTCTGACTTTAACTCCTTCATTGCGAAACCTACCAGCGAATCACAACCTGAACCAAAAGGCGCGATAACACCATGAGGTTCCATAGTGTCGAAGTTTGCCAAGCTATGTAGACCCGAAATAGTATCCGGATTGCAAAAGAAAAACACCACCTGTGGTTCATCGTCTTCAGTCAATGAATCCCAGCGTTTAAAGACAATATACTTTCCATTGGTCGGCATAGAAGGATTGGATTCAAACATTCCTTTAACGTGCTCTACACTTTTTTTTAGGCGCTCTTCATTCACGAGAAAGTTTACTAAGTTTTTATCAGCTTCCATGGGGATGAAGCCAAGTGTGCCGCTGGCACCGGGACATCCAAGATTGTCCTGATTGAAAGCGCGAGCTTTGCCAGATCGAACTGGCGCTAATTGGCTGAAAATACAGTTGAAACTGTTTTTATTTTGTTTTGGCGCTTTTGGGAATTCAGCATTATTAAGTTCGTCAGAATAATAACAAGCGATTGGGAGATCGTTTCCCGGAAAATATTTCTGCCATTTTTCAATAAATCCTTTTTTGATTTCCATATCCATGTCATTCTCCTTTGCCCAAATTTCAGTTATGTAGAAAGACCATTTATATATAAATCCATAATTTCTCGCGTATCCTCTTCAATTGTCTCCTTCACTTTTGTAAGGAGACGGTATGACATTAATGAATTAATTGCATCAAAAAATAAGGCCGCCATTTTAACCGTATTTATTGGTCGCAGTTTACGGGCTTTCACAGCTTCATCCAGCACAATAGAGAGCAAGTTTACCGTGCTCCAGTACCAGGATTTCTTGTCGCCAATAGCTTGGTCTAGGGTACTAAACATGACATTTCTTACTTCATTGAATATCTTCTTATTGTTTTCAGCAAATTTCATGGACTTAAGGACGAATTTTTCAAGCTTGGATACTGGATCACAGATAATTGATAAGAACGCGCTTTTTGATGAAAACGAGGTATAAAGAATTTGCCCTTGTATGTCAAACAAAATTCAGCCTCATTATGTTGTGGGGAGGGGACTGACTCGCCGGTTTAGAGGACCGACCAGTAGGGGAACTCATTTTAATTAGTTGGACGAGACGATAATGATTTGAGGGGTCGAGGTTTCAAGGGGTCGAGGGGTCCAGCGAAATACTTAAAAAATCACAAAAGATACACTTGAATCATAGCACCTCTTCATCCTTGAAACCTTTCTAATTTTTTTTCGGGATTTCAGCATAATAAGCGTGACTACTTATACTTATAGGATCAGTAGTCACGCTTATTATGCTGAAATCCCGAAAGGAAAAAGAAAATTAGAAAGGTTTCAAGGGGTCGAGGGGTCTAGGATTCAAGTGTATCTTTTGTGATTTTTTAAGTATTTCGCTCGACCCCTCGACCCCTTGAAACCTCGACCCCTCGAATCATTATCATCCTCGTCCAACTAATTAAAATGAGTTCCCCTACTGGTCAGAGTCCTCTAAACCAGCCAGTCAGTCCCCTCCCCACAACATAATGAGGCTGAATTTTGTTTGACATACAAGGGCAAATTCTTTATACCCGTTCATCAAAAAGCGCGTTCTTATCAATTATCTGTGATCCGGTATCCAAGCTTGAACAATTCGTCTTTGAAGTCCATGAAATTTACTGAAAACAATAAGAAAATATTCAATGAAGTAAGAAATGTTATGTTTAATACCCTAGACCAAGCTATTGGCGACAAGAAATCCTGGTACTGGAGCACGGTAGACTTGCTCTCTATTGTGCTGGATGAAGCTGTGAAAGCCCGTAAACTGCGACCAATAAATACGGTTAAAATGGCGGCCTTATTTTTTGATGCAATTAATTCATTAATGTCACACCGTCTCCTTACAAAAGTGAAGGAGACAATTGAAGAGGATACGCGAGAAATTATGGATTTATATATAAATGGTCTTTCTACATAACTGAAATTTGGGCAAAGGAGAATGACATGGATATGGAAATCAAAAAAGGATTTATTGAAAAATGGGAGAAATATTTTCCGGGAAACGATCTCCCAATCGCTTGTTATTATTCTGACGAACTTAATAATGCTGAATTCCCAAAAGCGCCAAAACAAAATAAAAACAGTTTCAACTGTATTTTCAGCCAATTAGCGCCAGTTCGATCTGGCAAAGCTCGCGCTTTCAATCAGGACAATCTTGGATGTCCCGGTGCCAGCGGCACACTTGGCTTCATCCCCATGGAAGCTGATAAAAACTTAGTAAACTTTCTCGTGAATGAAGAGCGCCTAAAAAAAGTGTAGAGCACGTTAAAGGAATGTTTGAATCCAATCCTTCTATGCCGACCAATGGAAAGTATATTGTCTTTAAACGCTGGGATTCATTGACTGAAGACGATGAACCACAGGTGGTGTTTTTCTTTTGCAATCCGGATACTATTTCGGGTCTACATAGCTTGGCAAACTTCGACACTATGGAACCTCATGGTGTTATCGCGCCTTTTGGTTCAGGTTGTGATTCGCTGGTAGGTTTCGCAATGAAGGAGTTAAAGTCAGAAGCCCCCAAAGCTGTTATTGGATTGTTTGATCCATCCGCTAGAGTCTGTGTCAAAAGGGATCTGCAAAGCTTTTCAATTCCATGGCCAAAGTTTCAAAGCATGTTTAGAAATATGGACAACTCTCTTTTGGATACATTCTTTTGGGGAAAAATCCGCAAACGTATGAAGCCAGCTGACTGAGTCAAGATCGGAAAAGTGTGAATAGCGTGAATAGCGGGACGCCCTGGTTTAAATTTTTAAGTTCTTTAATCTATTAACTTATAATTGTTCTCTCTGGCAATTAATTCACCTCTTTCAGCTGAGTAACCTGCGCCTGGAATACTTAATTCCAAGTCGTCTTGCTAATTCACTCAATGAGATGCCTAATTCACGAGAAGCCCAATAACAAAATAGACTCCTCGCCTTTACTTTCTTCTTCTGTTTGCCCCTTAAAAATATGTCTCTTATCTCAACATCACATACCATAGCTGCCCTATCGGCAACCTTATTCATTCTTGGTTAGAATTCCCAAATCCAGCAGGCGAGTTCCCGTCACAACATCCTGAGGCTGAATTTTGTTTGACATAAAAGGGTAAATTCTTTATACTTCGTTCATCAAAAAGCGCGTTCTTATCAATAGTCGGCAAGGTAGATTGTAATTACGGATTACGAAATAAAACACCAATCCCTGCTTTTCAATGCGTAATTCGTAATTTGTAATTTAGACCAAGGAGTAATTTATGGAATACAGGCCCTGGACCTGGAAACCACCGGAAAATTATAAGAAAATGCAGGGCGCAATGCCGCGGCAGGATGCCCATGAGAGGGCGAGCGGCAAAGCGACTTACACAAGAGACATCTATCTGCCGGGGATGCTGTACGCCAAAATCCTCACTTCACCTTATGCCCACGCAAAAATTATAAAAATCGACACAAGCAAGGCCGAAGCTCTCCCGGGGGTGAGGGACATACTTAAATACGATGATCCCGACATCAAGTACGACAGCGGGACCGGGGCCTGGTATGAGGTTTCCGGCATGTGCAACATACTCACTCTTCCGGAAACCAGCGATTTCTATAACCATCCTATGGGCGTTGCCGTCGTAGCCGACAGCGAAGAGATCTGCGACCGGGCTCTGAGGCTGATGAATATTGAATGGGAAGAGCGGCCATTCATTCTGGACATGGAAGAATCGGCTAAGCCGAATGCCACCAAGATCATGTCGGAAGTAAAACGGGTCAATGAAAAAGCCAGGGAACCAAACACCATTATTGCCGAAGACGTGACATACGGCGATATGGAAAAGGGATTTGCCGAAGCCGACAAAATAATCGAGTACAAGATAACGAGAGAGTACAACTCGCCGGCCGGCGTTGAACCGGCTGTCTGCGTTGCACAGTGGCGCGGAGATTTTCTGGATTTGTGGATTCACCATCAGGACATCCCGCAATGGTTTTTGATCAATCCCTCTGATATCAGGGAAAAACATGTCCCTGCGCTTGCCGAGTGGTCCAAGATCACGGTAACCATGCCCTATCAAGGATCCTATTTCGGCGGATTCTCCTGGCTTGCTTATTCGATGTGCTTTACCCGCCTCGCGGTCATACTGGCCAGGCGGGCGGAAGGAAGGCCGGTGAAGCTTCTGTATGACGAGAGCAATCACATGGTTCTGGGAGACGAAGCCGGGACCTATACGTGCAAAGTGGGAGCCAAAAAAGATGGGACGATCACCGCCTGTCACTGGCACGTGGTCGGGGTGCGGAATTCCGCGGTCGACAAAACCTACGAGTGCACAAAAATTCCCAATATCCGCGGCACTCTGGAATGGCCGCTGGTCAATAGAGGACATCTGATCTGCTTCCGGCACGGCTCTCACGCCACCGTCCCGCACGATGTGATGATTACCCGGGTGGCCGCCGAATTCGGACTGGATCCGACGGAAGTTGCGCTGAAAAACGACGGGTGCAGGGGGCACGACTGGGATTGGGTTACGCGTTACCAGAAGGAAAACGGCTTCCCTCAGCGATGGAGTCTCAAAGAGGTCATCGACAAAGGGAAGGAAGCGATAGGCTGGGATAAGAAGTGGCATGCTCCCGGCGCCAGGAAACTTTCAAACGGCAAAATGCACGGCATGGGATTCATGGAGATCAATGAGTGGGCCTATTGGCCGGCCGAGCCGGCGATGACCTTTGCCTGTTTGATGCTTCGCAACGGCATCGTCGCGATCGTAGGGGTGCGCAGCGATCTGGGTGTGGACACCGAATCCGGCGCACGCCACATTGTGGCTTCGGAACTCGGCTTGAAATACGAGGATACGGTCATACATGAGAGGCGTTCGGACAACAGCAGCTTTTACATGTGGCAGCCGGGCGGCTCCTTTTCAACGACATTCATCACCACTCAGTTGGTAATGGCCGCAAAAGAGCTGAAAAAGAAATTACTCGAATACGCAGTCCGGCCAACCCCTGCCTACAACGCGAGCCATTTCTTCAAAACAGTACAGCCCCCGGCATTTCCCGGGAAGAAGCCTGAAGACCTGGACATCAAGGACAGCGTGATCTACGAAAAAGCGAATCCCGCGAACAGAAAGACGGTCAGGGAAGTGGCGGACATATTCTGGGACGAAGATCCGGCAATCACTCATCCGGTGGTCGGCAGAGTGACTACGCTGACCATGGATGGAAAAACTGACCTCACCTGGTACGCGATGGGGAGACAGGCGCACTTTATCGAGGTTGAGGTCGACACGGAAACCGGCATGGTTGACGTGAGCAATATCGTTTGCGTCAACGATGTAGGGCACCTTTTTAATCCCCGGGGTGCTGCGGCACAGCAATACGGCGGCGCCATTATGGGTTTGGGCAGGAGCGCAACCGAGGAACACGTTTGGTGTCCGCGTACCGGTGTGGCCTTGAACTTCGATCTGATCAACTACCACATCGGAACTATGAACGATTACCCGCCGTCCACGTGCCTCATCAACGAGAGCCATCTCGGATATTCGGCTTTTGGATCGTTGGGGATTGGAGAGAATTCCGGGGCGGCAATGTCGGGGATTACGGTATCCGCAATATACAATGCGACCGGGAAATGGGTTCTCGATTATCCAACCACTCCGGACCGGGTGCTGAAGGCCCTCGGGAAGATCTAATAAAAAAAGGATGTAGAATGTCAGAAAAAAAGAAGAAATCTACAGAAGAGGAAAGCAAAGAAGGATCTGGACATTTATCCCGCAGAGAATTTCTGAAGGATGCAAGCCTGGTCATCGGCGGCTCCACAATAGGCTCAATAGCTGTTGCGGCCGAGACAGAACCGCAACAGGAGGCCAAAGCGAGTGCCGTCGCGAAAGCCCCGTGCATACAGGTATCAACGGATACAAACACGATAGAATTGACGGTCAATGGTGGAAAGTACCGCTATACGGTTGAACCGCATTGGAGTTTACGGCAACTCCTGCGGGATGAGATCGGTCTGACTTCGCCCAAAGACTGGTGCGGGGGACAGGGAGCTTGCGGTTCTTGCACTGTGATCATGAACGGCAGGCCGATTCTTTCCTGTTTAACCCTGGCTTGCGAATGTGATGGTGCCGAGATTGAAACGGCTGAAGGCATTGCCAAAGCCAAGCATCCGATCATTCAGTCTTATATCAAGTGGAACGCTTTTCAATGCGGCTATTGCACCCCGGGATTTGTAACTACAGCCAAAGCGCTACTGGACAGAAATCCGAATCCAACCGAGGCTGACGTTCGAGATGCTCTTGGCGGCAACCTATGTCGGTGTGCTACCTACCAGCAGCATCCGCCGGCTGTATTGGAGGCTGCTGAAGCTTTAAAGAAGGTTTAATTAGTGCCCATCCAGAAACAGTCTGTTTCTGGATGGACACTAGAGAGGTTTTAAATATGAAGACATGGAAAAAATTCGCACACGTGAATGCCAAGACAGTCGACGAAGCTGCTTCTATTTTAAGTACAGGGAAAGCGGCGGTCATAGCTGGCGGTACGGATATTCTGGGCACACTGAGATTTGAAATATTGCCGAACTATCCTGAAATCCTGGTCAACCTCAAGAGCATTTCCGGCCTGGACTACATTAAAGAAGAAGCGGGTATGCTTAAAATCGGCGCTTTGACAAGACTGGAAGACATTGCGAAAAGTGCTGTGGTGCGGGCCAAATATACGGCACTTGCAGAGGCGGCACACCGAACGGCGTCTCCGCACATAAGAGAGATGGGAACAATTGGCGGCAATATCTGCCAGCTCACGAGATGCTGGTATTTCCGGAATCCTGACAACAGGTTCAATTGCCTGCGCAAGGGCGGCAAGATGTGCTACGCGATGGCGGGAGACAACCGGTACCATTCAATATTCGGGGCGGTCAAAATGTGCCTGGCGGTAAATCCAAGCGATACGGCACCGGCTCTGGTGGCGCTGAACGCAAAGATTAAAACGAACAGGAGATTGATTGAGGCTGAGAAATTCTGGGATATGGTTGTACCGGGCTCGACCATACTGGCAATGGACGAAATCGTCACGGAAATACAGGTGCCGACACCGGCGACGGGAATTAAGAGCTCATTCATCAAATTCGCCATTCGGAAGTCGATAGATTTTCCCATTGTGAATTGTGCTGCGATGGTTGGGGGAGGAGATGCGCGGATATGCCTCAATGCAGTGCACAACAAGCCCTATCGCGTATTGAAGTCTGAAGAATTGATCAAGGGAAAATCTATCAACGAATACAATGCGGATGCTGCCGGTGCTGCTGCTATTGCTGATGCCAAGGCTCTTCCGGGCGATAGAAATAAGTGGAAGATACAGATAGCGCGGACTATGGTCAAAAGAGCCATACTGGGCTGCGCTTGAATGGCTGTTTACAGTTTTGGATCAGTAATAATTGAATAATTGCATTTGAAGCCAGACGTCATTTTTCTAGGGCTTTCTACAGCTGGGAATTGCATCCCACCTTCTGCCTTGCACCATGCTGGGCGCATTCATCAAAGTATTGGCATTCATATCGCACAAACTTGCTGCTGCCGGCCTCGCGTGTCGTATTATGTTCGGCAGGGCGCCTCGATGCACCGACGTATATATTGCAGCGGGAGAAATCGGATTTGTGAACCCGCGGTTGTATATTACTCAAGCCTTGATTTAGGAAGAACTAAAACAGGTTTGATAGGAGATAACGAACATGTCGAATGATTTTCGCCGGGCATATTCGGATTTAGAAGATTTTATTGCCAGGAATTCCGAGATTGAGATTGGAGAATCGGTTGTCAGCATACCCGAAAACATTCGTCCCGAATTCTATCGTTTTTTTAACGGAGCCAGAGCCGAATTTGTTAAAGAGCATTTTTCGGCTTTTTTATTGGAATCAAAATCTCTAATAGAATGTTACAGAGAGATTGAAGCTGAGGTGATTCAATCCTTGGGATTGGAGGAAATAGCAATGGACGCCAGTCTTCAGAGATTTATGCATGATCCGATTGAAAGGCTGGCGCGGGAGTCTTTCGATTTGCTTTTTGACTTGCTGAAAGGAAGAGAGAGCATTGAGAGCTTTGAGAGAAAAACACATGAAGCGATAGAAGCTCTTTTGCCGTCATTATTCAGCATGGCATACGAGAAGTGGGCTGTGTTGTCGCTTGTTAAGCTCTTACAATCCGACCGGGCGTTTCAAGTGAAAGTGAGGGAGCTGTATCCGGGCGAACGAATCAAAGTTACGGCGAATCCGATGCTGAATGAAGTGCCTTCCCCGAATGAGGCGAAAAGCCTTTCGTTCGAGCATAATCGACAAGCAGTTTTCACGGTGCCGGATTTCATAGTTCATTCTGCCAACATGAATAGCTATACCGGTTTCAGGTGCGAATTCAAAACGGCTTTATTCAAAGCTTCAAACGCCAGTAGTGAGAGAGAGTGGCATCCTGTTGAACCGGGTTCGATAGTTGCAATGGAGCCCGGATTGGCTCTTGTCTATGTGGCCGATACGGCTGAGCACATCGCTCTGGTGGCTGATGCAGGCAGAATCTGCCGGCCGGACCTAATTTTCTGGTGCATTGAGCCCGGAGAGCGGCGTGGGGATGAAATTATTAAAACCATGAAACTGCATCATGATCGCCTCAATCCCAAAATGGGAAGCTACATAATTACCAAGAAACCGTTCTCAGAAAGTGAATACGTGCAATCCGGGATTGAAATGCCGCAAGAATCCGACAATCGGATGCAGGACATTCACGTCCTGGCAGTTCAATTTGATGCATCCAAGCTGGCGCCCGTCGTTGATGCCCTCATGTGCTGTGCTGCGGGCTAGAGTATCATCTGTCTTAAAGGTAAATGTTTTAATCCATAATTGGCCGGCAAAGCTATTAGAGCTGGAGGACCACGAAATGGAAGCTCTCAAGTTTTCGGTTCCCTATAACAATGATCCTGAAACCCTTGCGGAAGTGTTCAAGTTAAATGGACGAGGCGGCAATCGGATATATGAGATATATCTTTCCGGCCCTCAGGAATACTCAGGATCGGGCAGAATATCGCTCCGAATTAAGATGGATGAATTTGTCGAGACCGTTAATAAAATACATAAGGAAGGAATCAGAGTAAATCTGCTTCTCAATTCAATCTGTGAAGGCAGCGATTGGTACTCGTCGGAAATTTTAAAACCGTCAATGGAGTATCTAAGGCGGGTGCATGAAGATCATGGCGTGGAAGCGGTCACTATAGCCAATCCTTTATATATCAGAGAGGTCAGAAAACGTTTTCCAAAGATTGAAATTTGCGCCTCCGTGCTTGCAGATATAGATTGTGTGCAGAACGCCGTGATCTATAAAAGGGCCGGGGCTGATGTTATCACTCCCGACGTTAATATAAATCGCGACTTGACGCTTCTAAAGAGGATAAAAGATGCTACTCACGCAGAATTAAAACTGATGGCCAATGAAGGCTGCCTGCATAAATGTCCGTTTAGAAAGTTCCATTTCAACTACATTTCACACAAGTCAAGGCAGCCGGATAAGGCGCACCAGACCAAAGGTGAAGATAATGTTTTTTCCCTCAACTGCATTCAAGTGTCCAAGAACGATCCATCACAGATTCTCAAATCATGTTGGATTCGGCCGGAGGATGCCAGAAAGTACGCAGACATCACGAGCTATTTTAAATTAGTGGGCAGAACCAGCTCGAAAACAATGGTCCTGAGATCAACGGAAGCTTATCTTCAAGAAAGCTGGGATGGGGATCTGGTAGAGCTTATGGCCGGCAATTTTTATTCGCTGGGGATGTCGTACTTGATTCACCTGGATAATAAAAGCCTCGATCGCTGCGGATTTTTCGAAAAGGTTACGTCCTGCGGTCAAGAGTGTTTTGAATGCGATTACTGCAGCGAATTGGTGGACAAATTGATGAAATGCGGAGTGTTTACATCGGCGAAACTCGAAGATCTCGGTCTCAAATAGGCATCCCGGGAACGCAGGAAATATCCGAATAATGAATCGTAAATGGGGACAATCCTATAATCTCCTGTCAAGCAAAAAATAAAAGATGCTGTAAAAACGAATTGTTAAAGATTGTCCCTCTTTTTTTAGTCCTAAATGTGTTTTTCCTTTTCGTAGGCTTCTTTCCCTGCTTCTACCGCCTTGTTGATAATGTCTTTTTCCTTTTCAATAAATCCTTTTCCTTTTTCCACATAAGTGGATGCTTTTCCCTTTACATCATGGATTAGGCCTTCTACTTTCTCTTTCTTATCTTCGGCAAAATCTTTAATCATTTTGCGGGTTTCTTCTCCTGTTTTTGGCGCCACAAGCAGGGCAATGCCAGCTCCCACTATCCCGCCGATAAAAAAAGAAAGAATAACGGCGCTAATGCCAAATCCACTTTCTTCTCGTCCCATACTGTTACCTCCTATTTTTATTTGTCCTGTTGTCCCTTTGTTAAAAGACTGCTGATAAGATATCCTAAGCCGGCCTTGATACCCGCTTTTAGAGCTGATATCTGTACAACAGAATTTGTCGTGATCCTGCTGACCGCTTCAGTGGCATATTTTACGTTTTCGCTCATCTCACGAACCGAGCCCGAAAGTCCTTTCACTTCCTCTGAAACAACGCCAGCATTATCGGTTATTTTCCGTACGCTCTTGAGGGTCATTTGTAATTCTTCTACCGTGGGTATGATGGTCTTCTCTAATGATTCCACAGTGACCCTCAATGAACTGATGGTTTTTTTCAGTTCAAGAATGATGTATACAATAAAACCTGTCAGCACAAGAACAGCAAGGGTTATAAGACCCAAAAACACGGTATTCATAGACCCCCCCCTTTAAGTGATGAGCCGCATGGAATTGGCTATAAAAACAACAATATTATTATTACGATCAGACTTTTGACATTATATCTACTGTGTCCACACTTTGCAATGTCGTTGCTCAAAAAAGCGCATATACGTTCTTCTTGGCCACTTTCCTCCAGCTAATTTGTAGATTATCCATAAAAAAAGATTGTACCCGGAATAACCCAGGCACAATCTTTTTTTTAAGTTGCGATTTCAGTATCAGCCTTTGTAATTAATAACCTCCCATACCTCCCATACCCCCCATGCCACCTCCCGGAGGCATCATGGGCATGTCTTCCTTCCCTTTGGGTTTTTCGGCTATCATTGCTTCAGTTGTCAGTAGAAGAGAAGAGACCGAGGCCGCATTCTGGAGGGCGAACCTGGTAACCTTTGTAGGATCGATGATCCCTGCCTTCATGAGGTCCTCAATTTCTCCTGTCTCAGCATTAAGGCCAAAGGCGCCTTTCTTTTCCTTGACCTTTTCAACGACGACAGATCCCTCAAGGCCGGCGTTATTGGCAATCTGGCGAATCGGCTCTTCCAGGGCCCTTAGGACGATATTAACGCCGTTCTGATCCTCTCCCTCAAGTTTTATCTCTGAAACGGCCTTGATACACCTTAAAAGGGCCACGCCTCCTCCCGGGACGATACCTTCCTCAACTGCCGCCCTGGTAGCGTTAAGGGCGTCTTCCACCCTGGCTTTTTTCTCTTTCATCTCGGTCTCTGTCGCAGCTCCGACATTAATTACAGCCACACCGCCTATCAGTTTGGCGAGTCTCTCCTGAAGTTTTTCGCGATCATAGTCTGAGGTGGTCTCTTCAACCTGGGCCCTTAATTGTTTGACCCTTCCTTCCAGGTCTTTTCGGCTGCCGCCGCCGTCAATGATAACAGTATTATCCTTATCGATATTGATGGTCTTGGCGGTACCAAGGTCTTTAAGGGTGATGTTTTCCAGTTTCAGACCGAGGTCTTCGGAAATTACTTTTCCCCCGGTGAGAATGGCTATATCTTCCAGCATGGCCTTTCTCCTGTCACCAAAACCCGGGGCCTTAACCGCTGCCGCCTGGAGGGTGCCCCGTAATCTGTTGACCACCAGTGTGGCGAGGGCCTCACCTTCCACGTCTTCAGCGATAATCAGAAGCGGCCTGCCTATCTTCGCGATCTGCTCCAGTATAGGCAACATGTCTTTCATGTTGCTGATTTTCTTTTCATTAAGCAGGATATAGGGTTCCTTCAAGGTGACTTCCATTTTTTCCGGATTAGTCACAAAATAGGGAGAGAGATAACCTCTATCGAACTGCATGCCTTCCACGATCTCCAGGGTGGTATCCATGCTCTTGGCTTCCTCGACCGTGATCACGCCTTCCTTTCCCACCTTGTTCATGGCCTCGGCGATAATGTTGCCGATTGTCGAATCATTATTGGCCGATATTGTTCCGACCTGTCGGATCTCTTCCTGATCCTTGGTCGGTTTGGAAAGTCTTTTCAACTCCTCTACGGTGACCTCCACGGCCTTTTCTATGCCCCTCTTGATTGCCATCGGATTGATCCCCGCGGCCACGAGCTTTGAACCCTCTTTATAGATTGACTGGGCCAGAACCGTGGCGGTAGTTGTACCGTCACCGGCCACATCCGATGTCTTGGAGGCCACTTCCTTTACCATCTGGGCCCCCATGTTTTCGAACTTGTCTTCCAACTCTATCTCTTTGGCCACTGTGACGCCGTCTTTTGTGATATTCGGCGCTCCATAAGACTTATCAAGGACTACATTCCGGCCCTTGGGCCCCAGTGTGATCTTGACTACGTCGGCAAGGGTATCAACGCCTCTCAGGATAGCCTCTCTGGCCTTTCCACCGTATTTAATCTCTTTTGCCATCTTAAATTTCCTCCTTAAAATAATTTATGCCTATTCCACAATAGCAATAATATCGTCTTCTCGCATGATCAGGTGCTCCTCACCATCTATCTTGATCTCCGTGCCCGCATATTTTCCGAATAATACCTTATTGCCCTTTTTGACCTCAAGGGGTTGCAGTTTACCGTTCTCAAGGAGCTTGCCATTGCCAACGGCTATGACTTTCCCTTCCGAGGGTTTCTCTTTCGCCGTATCGGGGATGATAATACCCCCTTTAGTCGTCTCTTCCTCTTTTATCCTTTTTACAATAATTCGATCATGTAACGGTCTGATTTTCATTGTATATATCTCCTCCCTTATCAATTAAAAATAATGAACAAAAATATAAAAAAAGAAAAAAATTACTTTCTTAAAAAATTAATTTATTGATCTTTTCTGGAAAACAATATCTCCAAAACAAAAGATACATATTCGGATTTATTGGAGCGATTTACCCCAACGATAAAAATTTATATTAAATATAAAAAGGTGAATATGCAAGGAATATTTTGAATTCAGGTTTCGATTTAGACTGCACAAAAGTAATTACTCAAAGACGGATGTCAAGTGTTTCACAAAATAATATTCTGATACCGCCTTTTGGTGCCAATATGCAAGCTTTTTTAATAAAATATGTTTCTTCTCCCACTCGACCCCTGGAATGCTTGAATCCTTATCATTGACCAACTAATTTCTCTATTGAAAATAGTTAATAAATAATATAAACTAATTAATCTATATTTATGCCGGATAAGTAGAGTAAGGCAAGAGGTAATCAATAATGCCTAATAAATATAATAACATATTGGACCAGATCGGAAATACCCCGCTGGTGCCTGTCAAACGCCTAAATCCAAATAAGAATGTCAGGATCATGGCAAAACTTGAATACTTCAATCCCGGCGGGTCCATCAAAGACAGGCCCGCTCTACAGATGATTGAAGACGCGGAGAAAAAAGGCGAGCTGACAAAGGATAAGATTATCCTTGAAGCCACAAGCGGCAACACAGGCATTGGGCTGTCCATGGTTGCGGCCGTCAAGAGTTATCGTGTCCTTTTAGTGATGTCGGAGGCGGTGAGTGAAGAGAGAAAGAAGATCCTTCGCGCGATGGGGGCGGAATTGAGGTTTACGCCCGCCCACCTTGGTACGGACGGAGCCATTGAATCAGTCTATAATCTGATAAGAGAAGAGCCGGATAAGTACTGGCTTGCCGATCAGTTCAACAACGAATCAAACTGGATGTCTCACTATAACGGCACGGCCATGGAGATATGGGAGCAGACAGGTGGAGACCTGGACGCTATTGTGTCCTCCATGGGGACCACAGGCACTTTGATGGGGATTTCACGGCGCTTCAAGGAGCTTAAACCCGAGGTGAAAATCATAGGTGTCGAACCGTACCTGGGGCACAAGATCCAGGGTCTTAAGAACATGAATGAATCATACCGCCCTGGCATATTTGATAAAAGCCGCGCGGATCAAATCCTCAGAATAGACGATGATGAGGCCTACCAGACATCAAGACTCCTTGCAAGAAAGGAGGGTATTTTTGTGGGTATGAGTTCAGGGGCGGCCATGGCAGGCGCATTAAGGCTCGCCAGAGAGATGACCTCAGGAACTATCGTGGTGATCCTGCCTGACGGAGGAGAAAGATATCTGAGCACCCCCCTATTTGAGGATAAGAAAAAGACAGGCCAGCTTTTCTATAATACGCTCACCAGAAAGAAAGAAGAGTTTGTTCCAATAGATGAAAATCGCGTCAGGATTTACTCCTGCGGCCCCACACTTTCCGGGCTTATTCATATCGGGCAGTGCAGGCGCTTTGTCTTTTCCGACCTGATAAGGAGATATCTGGAGTATAAAGGATTTACCGTAACCCATATCATGAATGTCACGGATCTGGATGATCGGACCATTGAGGGCGCGGAAAAGGCGGGTTTGTCCCTCCAGGAATTCACTGAAAATTTTTATCAGGAATTTTTAAAGGACATTGACGCCTTGAATATAAAAAGGGCGGATAAATATCCCAGGGCTACTCAGCACGTGGATGACATGATTAATCTCACCCAAAGATTGCTCGAAAAGGGTTATGCATATGAAAAATTCAGGTCCGTCTATTTTGACATATCCCGGTTCAGGGATTACGGTAAGCTCTCCAGGATCGACCTCGAGAAGATTAAGGTCGGCAAGACCGTTGACCTGGAGCAATATGAAAAGGAAAATCCCAGGGATTTCACCCTCCTCAAACGTTCAACCCTGAATGAACTCAAGAAGGGGATAACATACCAGACAAAGTGGGGGAATATCAGGCCAAGCTGGCATCTGGAATGCCCTGCGATGTCCATGAAATACCTTGGAGAGACCTATGATATTCACACGAGCGGTATTGATCTTATCTTCCCACACCACGAAAACTCGATAGCCATAAGCCGGGCTGTAACAGGAAAACAGCCGGCCAATTACTGGCTTCACAATGAGCTTGTCATGATAGATGGGAAGAAATCTCCTGATGCCCCGGATAACGAATATAGCATAAGGAAGATCCTTGAGAGGGGTTACACTGGCCGGGAGATCCGCTACTGGCTTATCAGCCGCCACTATAGAAAACCAATCTCTTTTTCCTGGGAAAAACTCAACATGGCCAAGGAGACGGTCTCCAATATGGACAGGTTCGCGGCAAAACTTGACCATTGCCGAATAGGGCAGCCCCATCCGGAGATTGATCAGATGGTTTATGATTTAAGATATAATTTTATAAAGGCCATGGATGATGATTTCAATATCGCCCCGGCCCTTGCCGCCGTCTTTCAATTTGCGAGCCAGGTAAACAGGATTATGGACCGGCAGGGTCTCGCACAAAAAGATAAAGAGCGGATAAAAGAATATCTTGACGGCATCAATTCAGTACTGGGTGTCATGGATTTTGAGCCGGCAAGACCTGATAAGGGTGTGGAGGAGTTGATCATAAAGAGGGAGGAGGCAAGGAGGGTCAAAGACTGGGAGACAGCGGATCGTATCCGCAGGGAGTTAGAGGAGAAGATGGGGATCGAGGTGATCGATACCAAGGATGGGACAATATGGCGTAAGCCTGTTCCGTAAAGCCGGGTGCCGGTCCCTGGGAATCGGGATCTTGCCCATATAATAAGGTATGAGGGAAGCCCCTTAAAGGGACTGTAAGAAATATGAATCTCGAAAAGGAATATCCAATGACCAGGGGTATGGTCTGTGAACCCGCACTACTATCTGGCCTGTGACATAGCTTGATGAGTCAGAGGCAAGCCATGAATAACTTAGATTGATAGATTGACTTAGTTACTTAATTAATGACGCACCCATTGGCCACAAAAAACCATATCGGTTCCTAAAGCGCTATTTGTGCGCCCAGTTCAACCACACGGTTAGGAGGAAGCTTGAAATAGGTCGTCGAATTTCCTGCATTTTTCGCCATAAAGGCGAAGAGACGCTTTCTCCAGTGCATCATCTTGGTGTGACCGTCAGTGAGAATCGTCTCTCTGCCGAGATAATAGGTTGTTTTTAAAGGTTCCGCCTCAATTCCATGACTCGTGGCCATCTTCATGATCTCCGGCACATTCGGAGATTGCATAAAGCCATAGAATGCCACGACTCGATAGAAGCCTTCGCCAAGGTTCTCCACCTTTATCCTCTCCTTGACAGGTATTGTTGGGAAATCTGTGGGGATGATTGAAAGAAGCACGACATATTCATGTAACATGTGGTTATGTTTCACATGATGAAGCAAGGTTACGGGGATCCCCTCCGGAGATACCGACATAAATACTGCTGTTCCCGGAACTCTCGGCAGCTTTTGCATCGCCACGTCGGCGATGAACATCTCCAGCGGAAGTTTGGTTTCAGCAAGTATCCTGCCGATTTCTTCGCGTCCTCTTCTCCATGTGGTCATGGCAATTGTTATGAGCGTTGCAATAAGAAGCGCGAACCAACCACCGCTGGCAACCTTGAAAAGGTTCCCGCCGAAGTAGGCAATGTCGAAAATCAGGAAGATCCCGACAAGGGATCCCGCTTTCCAGATAGGCCAATTCCATGTATGCATGAGCACGAGAAAATAGAGCAAGGAAGTGATGACCATAGTGCCGGTGACCGCAATTCCATAGG